>JAUWWX010000118.1 GCA_030616665.1 archaeon
CAGCTTCAAACTACATTGACCACCTTGACCAGGACGAACAGGCAAACGTGCAGCTGACGCTCGCTGTAAACCAGGATGCCGAGCTAAAAAACTACTCTATTCCTGTCACCATGGAATACTTTGATGTGAACGGAAGCCCAAAAACGGAAACAGAGTACCTTGGAATAAGGGTAAGCGCGGAAGCAGAGGTTGACGCAGTGGTAAACAGCATTGAGCCACTAGCCTTTCCAGGCGGAACAAGCGAAATAGTGGTTGACATGTTCAACATCGGGTTGGCTGACGCAAAATACGTTGTTGTTGAGCTCTCAGGGCAATACATGAACATTGAAGAGCCAAAGCAGTTTATTGGAACACTTGAAGCAGATGACTTTGATTCATTCAAGACAAATGTTTCATTTGACCCAACAACTCCAATGCAGGAAATTCCTTTGACACTCAGCATACACTATAAGGACGATGAGCTCGCGGAAAGAGTTGAAACAATACAGCTCATGGTCAATGTTGCAAGCCCTGTTGAGGCAGCAGGGGGAGTAAACCCTCTCCTTGGCTTGGTTGGGCTTATTGGCCTGGCGCTGCAGCTGGTTGGCCTTTTCGTCGTAGCCAAATGGGCTTGGCCAAGGGCAAGGGTACTAATAAGCAAATACAGGAAGAAATAGGGGGAAAAATTTCCTCCTCTTTTCCCCTTTCTTCCACAAAGGCAGGGGTGCCAGAATGGAGATAGACCAAGAGCTTTTCTCAATCGCTTTCAGAAACCTCAAAATGCACAAGCTCCGTTCTTTCCTGACACTGCTTGGCATAGTCATTGGCATTGGAGCAATAGTTGCGCTTGTCTCAATCGGCGAGGGCCTCAACCAGGCTGTAACAGCGGAATTTGAAAGAATGGGGCTTGACACCCTTGCAGTAGAGCCAGGGACAGGCCTGGGAATGACAACCGCCATAAGCAGGACCCTAAAGGATGAAGACATTGGGATAATTGAAAGCATTCCAGGCGTAGAAAACGCGATGGGCTTTTATGAAACAGCGGGAATCGCGGAATTCAGGGGAAAGCAGACAGCAATCTTCGTAATCGGGATGGAACCAGATGACAGGCACTTCCTTGAAAAAGCCGGCTACATTGACATAATAAAAGGCAGGTACCTTGAGCCAAACGACAAGTACGCAATAGTCATTCCCGAAAGCTTTGTTGACGTGTTTGACGAGGAAACATTAAGGGTTAGGGACCAGCTTGAAATAAACGGCCAAAAATTCAAGATTGTTGGAATTTCAAAGGACATGAGCGGGCTGGCTGGCAGCCTTGTCTCAAACATGCTTTGGCTGCCGAAAGAGACAGTGCAGGACTTTTTTGGCGAGGAAGACCCGATGGAAATAATGGTGCAGGTAACAGACAGGGAAATCGTTGACGAGGTAGCAGAAAAGGTAACGGAGAGGCTGAAGCGGGCCCACGGAGAAGAAGACTTTTTTGTGATGACAACTGAGAACATCATGGAGAGCGCTGGCATTGTACTTGGTCTGATTCAAGGTGTTTTGGTTGCCCTGGCAGGCATCAGCCTTGTTGTTGGCGGAATTGGAATAATGAACACAATGCTGATGGCTGTTTTGGAGAGAACAAAGGAAATCGGAATAATGAAGGCAGTCGGCGCAACAAACAACAAGGTTTTGTCAATCTTCCTGGCCGAATCCGCCCTCATAGGGGGCTTTGGCGGCATTGCAGGGGTTTTGCTTGGGCTGATTCTTGCAAGCATTGTGTCGGTTGTGGCAACGGCCTCTGGCTTTGCGCTGCCTGTAGGCATAAACATTGTTGCAATAGTCGGTGCGGTAGGCTTTGCAATGTTTGTTGGAACGGCTTCAGGCTATTTGCCAGCGAGAAGGGCAGCATTGCTAGAGCCAGTGGAAGCATTGAGGTATGGGAAGTGAAAAGAATGGCTTTGTTTGATGTAGAATTGTTTCTAGTTGCATTCAAGAACATCAAGGGCAGGCAGCTAAGGTCCTTTCTTACAATCTTGGGCATAGTCATCGGCATTGCGGCAATAGTCGCCCTTATTTCAATAGGCGAGGGCCTGAACCAAAGTGTTGCACAGCAGTTTGAGGCGCTTGGAACAGATACAATAATGGTTCTGCCAGGCGGAGGCATGATGGAAAGCATCTTTGCAAAACTAAGCGATGAAGACGTTGACACAATTGAAGAGGTGAAAGGCGTTGACTTTGCTGCAGCAATTTATATGACAACCCTGCAGGTTGAATTCAGGGGAGAAAAGCAAAGCGTGATGGTAATCGGAATAGACTCTGAAAAGATGGACAAGCTTGGGTTTATCGGAATAGCCGAGGTTGAAGAAGGCAGAACCCTGACAGAGAACGATACATCTTCGGTTGTGTTAGGCAGCAAGTTTGCTTCAAGAATAATGAAGGAAGAGATTGGCCTAAGGCAGGCAATTGAGGTTGAGGGAAAAAAGTTCAGGGTTGCAGGCGTGCTTGCGGAGGCAAAAAACCAGTTTGGAGCCATGTTCAACAACGCCATTATGATGAACAGCGACCAGCTCAAAAACGTCAGCGACAAGGAACTAACGCCCCTCAGAATAATCGTAAAGGCCCTTCCAGGTGAAGAGATAGACGAGCTAAAGCAAAGGATTAGCGACAGGCTTGAAAGAAAGCACAACAAAAAGGACTTCCAGGTAATGGACCTGCAGCAAATATCAGAAATAGCCACAAGCGTTGTCGGACTGATAAGCCTTGTCCTTGTAGGAATTGCGGCTATTTCTTTGCTTGTTGGCGGCATAGGCATAATGAACACAATGCTCATGTCAGTCTTGGAAAGGACAAAAGAAGTCGGGGTAATGAAAGCGATTGGCGCAACCACCCCGCGCATTATAAGCATCTTTGTAGTTGAAGCCGGAATGATCGGCTTGGTTGGGGGGGCAATCGGACTGCTTCTCGGAATTGGAGCAGCTTCCCTTGTCTCAATAGTTGCAGAATCAGCCGGGCTTCCGCTCACGACTGTTGTAACGCCTGGCCTAATCATTGGGGCATTAGCATTCAGCATGGCTGTCGGAATGATTGCAGGTGTCTACCCGGCGAAAAGGGCCGCAAGCATCGATCCGGTTGAAGCCCTGAGATACGAATAAAATCAACTTTCTGGTTGATTCTTTTTCAACCGCAGCTATATTAATTCCCAGAACAGCTTTTTGTTTACGGGCAATTCTAGGCTGGTTGCCGGTTTTCCGGTAGCAGTTTGGTGAGCCTGCTCAGGAGCAGGGTGCTTGCCTGGTCAAATGACTCGAGTACCCTGTTCCAATTCCAAAAAAAAGCAGGGGGTGTTCTTTGGAGTGGAGGGAACAACTGTAAGGGAGGCGGCCTTTCTCCGCTTCCTGTTTGAAAGGGTTCCAAACGCTACACAAAGGCATGTTATGGCTTTGCTGTGCATCCTCAGGGCGAAGGACAGCTACCTTTCCCTGCAAGAGATTGAAAAACACACCCTGATTGGAAACGGGGAATTGCGCAAGATAATGCACTCCTTCAGCAGGAAC
>JAUWWX010000114.1 GCA_030616665.1 archaeon
AAAAAGGCTTGTTGCCGGCCTGTCAACAGAGCTTGAAAAAATTGAAATAGATTGCAATTCGGATTATGCTGAGCAAGCAGTAAAAATAAAAATTGACACAAATACTTTGTATTGCACAATTTCTTAGGGTAACGCAAGATGAACACAGTTTGCGATAATGTCAGGGGAAAATATGCTTTTGCTCAAAAAGGAAAGCAGCCGTTTGACATAATAACAATAGTTTTGGTTTGTGCGGTCTTTATTTTTTTCTTTGCTTTTATTTTTTCGCTTCAAGCGGAAGGCCAGCAGAGGTTTTGTTCAGGCCAAGGTTATAATTATGTAGCACATATCTCTCCTAATAGAGTTTGCATTAATGAAACCTTGGCCTATATTGAAATAAAATGTTCAGGCTTTTTGAATCTTAACTGCGAGGTTTTAAGTGAAGAAAAGCAGTTTAAGCAGCAAGAGGATTTTTCTGACTATAATATTTCTTATAACTGAACCAAAAGGCTTTTTAAGAAAAAAAGATATAATTACTATTCAGCCCCTTAAGGGGAAGCACTTTATTTTTGGTTAGTCATCTTTTCGGAGTGTTTCCCCTTTTCTTTTTCATCAAGCAAGCCTTCGCCTTCATCAAGGCTTTTAATCACATCATCAAGATTGACTCCTGAACCTGCAAGCTCAATGCTTGTCATAATTTCCTTAATTTCTTCCTCAACAAATCTTGGGAAATACCTTTGAATAAGGCTCTTTTGAGTCCTTTTTTTCAAGTCCCCAATCTTCATTTTTTTAATAAGCTCTGAGGCAACCAAATCGTATTCTTTGAACCTGTCGCTGAGTTTTCTGTCCTGAACAGCCTTCCTGTAATCCGCTTTCTTTTCCTCATAACCATCAATTTCATGCCGTTTCAGAATTATAAAACCAAAAGGAAGTGTCATCCCTGTTTCATCCCTTTTGAAAAGAACAGCCCTATTAAGCTGCTTGTTGAAATCAATGTCAAAGGCCTTGAGGATATAATGCTCAATATGCTGCTCAATGATTGGCGAGCAGAAATGAAAATTGAATTGGCTTTGCCTGAGAGTTTTTTCAATTTTTTCCTGTTCCTCAAGCTGCCTGAAAGAGCCAAGACCTATTCTGCTTTGGTCATCTTCATCAAAAATTAGGGTATCTCCCCTTTGCAGTTTTCCGGTTCTCTCAAGCCATTCTGTCCTGGTAAAGCAAACATTGTCTATTGTAAATTTTAATTTTGGATTAAGCAGTTTTTTTGACCGCTTCCAAATCTCCCAATAGATTGATTGAGCTATTCTGCTTTTTCCGCTTCCTGTTTCGCCATGAATAACAATGTCTTGGTTGCGTTCATTTAAAACCCTGAAAGTTAAGTCCTCAAAAAAAGTGTCGGTAAAATCCCTTTCCATGGCCTCTTTTAGAAAAAGGTTCATGTCTATTTGAACAAGGTGTATTTTGTTTAATAGGGGAGAGTGAGTAAATTGAAACAGAGGCTTTTCTGTAGCTTTTGATAATTGGATTTCTGTTTCCATGGTCAAGCCTTTTTCATTCTTTTTACAGGCACTTCCTCAATATTGTATTTTTTCCTAAAGCGTTCCCAATTCTCTGACCTTATATCTCCAACAATAGAGCCTGAGGTTTCTTCTTGGTGTTTTTTAAGTTTTTTAGAAGCATCTTTTTTGAGGTTGGCAATCCTGGCCATCTTTTGCCTGTGCGTAAGCCTTTTGCTGTTGTAGATGTTAAAGATTTTGTCCTCGTAAGTTTCGGACAGCTCTTTCTTTTTAAGCAGGTAAGACCTTCTCTGCCTGTATTTTTCAGCGCCTTCAAGTGTTGCCAAATAGCCGTCATCTGTCATTTTGGCAAAGACGGCTTTTTGTTGCCTTCTTGGCATATTTTTAACTGATGTCATAACCTTTATTCTCCCTATATAATTTTACTGCTTTGAAATATATAAACTTTTGTTATCTCTTTAAAACCACTATAATTATGGCAAAAACAAAGAGAAGGCCAACAAACGGAATTAAAAATATTGCCAGGCCAGCAAAAGCCTTGTAAGCAATAAACCATCCAGCATTAATTATATCATCATCCTCAATATTTGTGGCATCAACAACACCTGCCGGCTTGACATAAGTTACTGTCCCTGTTTTCCAAACATCTGCCCTGCTGTTGAAAAGCTCATCCTCAACCAAGTTTGTAATTAAATAAGTGGTGTCCTCGTAAGCAATAAAACCAAAATAATTTATAACACAAACAAAGTCAGAGTTTGAATCTGTGCTGCTGTTGTAATCCAAGCTGCCATTAATATAAATTCCGTAATAGCATTTTCCAACCTCATCCATTTTGACTAAGAATGTAACCAAAGCGGTGTTTGAATCAAAGTCTATTGCCGGAAAAACATATTGTATTGTTGGGGCTGTTGTATCATTTTCTTCTTGCGAGCCAAATTCAAGCAAGCCAATGTTTTCGGAAGCGTACATTAAGGCCACTTCATCTGCCGTCAAAACTGTTCCCTGAAACCATTTTACCTCGTCAATCATTCCGTTGTAATCTTCATTTCCAAGAGTATCGCCCCCAACAAACCAATCTCCATAAGTACCGGCAGCCATTACTGCTGCTGAATCTTCTCTTGTATTATCTAAGACTCCATTTACATATATGTTCATTGTTCCGGGAGAGCCTGATATAAAAGTAAAAACAGCGTGATACCACTCCTCTCCCCAAGAGGTTTGTGCTGTGGCAAGATTATAACCTGATGCACTTGTACTATTATAAAATTTCAGCTCTCCATAATCAGAGTGAAGCGGAATATACATATAATCGTTTCCCCCAACATTATCCTTAGCAACCATATAATCATGCCCTTCTCCCCCTTCATATCCCCCACCTGGTTTGAACCAAAAAGCAAGAGTGGAAGCGGAATGTCCGTTATCCCCCAAAGTAGCGTTTGACATTGTTCCAGCATTTGTAAAAGTCAAGCCATATCCTATCTTTGCTTCATCTTCCGTTCCAACAGTATTGTTTTTTGTTAAATCCCATCCGTAACTTGTACTGTCAAGCTGAGTTGAGGCCTCTGCCATATGCCAAACAACATTGTAATCCTCTGAATAAGTGCCGGCCTCATCCTGGCCATCTGTTGCCTCAGAGTTGCCGTAATATACATAAGACTCAACATTTGAAGCTGAGGTAAAAGAATCCATTTCAACCCAGGCAATCATTCTATTATTATCGCTGTCAAAGCGTTCAAAATGGTAATCAAATTCTGCATTTTCATCTCCATTTGTAAATCTTACATCATTTCCATCAGATATAACATTTTCCCAAAAATCAGTATTGGCAGCATTTATATCTATAAGAATTGCATGAGCCGTATTTATTGGATTTGAAAGAATATCGCTTGTGTGCAAAGTAATTTTTTGTTTGTAGCTCCAATTACTGTCCCACCAAGCCCATTGAGCTATTTCTTGGCCGTCAAAGGTTGGCAACCAATCAATGCCGTTTTCCCCAAGCTTGGCTTGTTTTGTTCCCCAAACCCTTATCCTGTAAGTGTCCCCTCTTTCAAAGTGATAACCAAAGAAATCATCTGCATCTTTCTGCCATTTTCTCTCAATATGAGTGCTGCATACTGCATAAACCTCTTGGCTGCATCTGCAAGTGGTTGGATTTTTGACTTCACAACCAAAAGAGGTACAGCTTCC
>JAUWWX010000156.1 GCA_030616665.1 archaeon
CCACCGCTCAACAGCTTTGGCGAGCCAATCTTCTTCAGCTTCTCAATGTTTCTGCTTGAAGCCAGGTCAAACTTTTCGTGGTTGCTTGGTATCTTCAGAGGAATTGCGGCACTGCACTCTGGGCAAAATCTTTTCACCTGGTCTTGGAACTGCTCTGGCTTTTTGTTCCACCATCCCTTTTCAATGGGCCAGCCGCCTGGTCCGTCAAACAACATGTCGTAGGCAGCGGCAACTTCGCAGAAATAGCAACCTTTTGGAGTTATTGAGGGCGACCACCTTTTCTGGATCCAGCAGTTGTCAATGAGCTTCCACATAAGCTTCTTGTCCTCAATAATCTCATCGGCGGCGATTAAAAGCGGCTGGTGCCATCCCTCGTCTTCTGCTGAGTGGTCGTTGTAGCATATGCACTCTGTGTCAAAGGTCTCTCTTATAATCCCTTCGTATTCCTTCCACTTGTAGCCGCTTGTGAAGAGTCTTCTTTTTTTCCTGTCTGGAATCATTTTCCCGTATATCTTGCAGATTTCCTCGAACTGAGGGTGCATGGTTGGCTCGCCTCCCATTAGACCTATTTCGCCTGGAAAGCCTTCAAGCGACTCTATGGCCTTTCTAACTGTGTCCAAGTCCATAAAAAATGGCTTTCTGTGGTGCCCAATAAGCCTTGTGCAGTTTGCACACTGGTGGTTGCAGGCGTTTGTAACATCAATCTCTATTAAATCCACTTTATATATCGGTCTCATTTTTCTTGCTCCCTCCGCTTCAAAAAGCTCTTGCCTTGTTTTTAACAAAAATGTTAATTAATCTCTTTTTATCCTTTTCTGATCTCCTTTTTCCGATTGTACCATTTACTGCCCTGCTTTCTAAATCACTCCAGCTTCCCTTAAAACCTGCCGTATTTCGTCCTTTTTCAGCAGCCCCGCCTTTCCAGAGTCTAATTCTTTCCTGTCCCTGCTTTTTGCGCTTTTCAGTTCTTTTCCTCCAACCTTGGCTTTTGCCTTTTCAGGCGGGGGAATCACATACATTTTGTCTGTTTCCAGGGCTATTTGTGTTTCCTCTTCTGTCATCAGGCTTTCATGCATTTTTTCTCCAACCCTTATACCTGTTTCCTCAACCTTTATTTCCCTATCCCCCGCCCTTTCCTTAATAATTACATCCGCCAGATCCTGCAGTTTCAGGGCAGGCATTTTCAGGATAAATATTTCGCTGCCCTGCATTATCCTAGCGGCTTCGAGAATCAGGTCGACAGCGTTTTGAATTGACATGACAAACCTTGTCATGTTTGGGTTTGTGATTGTCACCTTGCCTGAGTCGGCTATCTGCTTTTTGAGCAGCTCTATGACAGAGCCATTGCTTCCGATTACGTTTCCAAACCTAACTGTTGAAAAAGCGGTTTTCTTGTTGCCTCTGAACAGGTTGGCTGCCACTATCAGCTTTTCTGCAAGCAGCTTTGTCGCGCCCATTGTGTTGATTGGGCTGATTGCCTTGTCTGTGCTGATATTGATTACCCTTTCAACGTTGTTGTCCAAAGCGGTTTCAATCACGTTCTGCGTTCCGCCAACGTTTGTCTTGGTTGCCTCAAACGGGTTGTACTCGCACAGCGGAACATGCTTTAATGCTGCTGCGTGGAAAACAATATCAATTCCCTGCATTGCCCTGTTCAGCCTTTCCTTGTCCCTTACATCCCCGACTAGGAACCTTACTGTGTCTGTGTAGTCCAACAGCTCCTCTTTCAGGAAAAAGAGTTCCGTTTCCCTGTTGTCAAAAACCCTTACCTGCTTTGGCTCGAATTTAAGCAGGCTCTTGACTATATGGCTGCCGATGCTTCCGGCGCCGCCTGTTACAATGATGTTTTTGCCCTCGAAAGTGTTTTCCATACTAATCTAATCCCCCCTGAAAAAACTTTTAATGCTATCCACTACAAGTTCAATCTCGGCCCCTGTCATGTGCGGGTAAAACGGAAGGCTGAGCACCCTTTTTGCAAGCCCCTCCGTAAAAGGCAAATCGCCTTCCCTGCAACCAAGCCTTTTCCTATAAACAGTTTTGAGGTGCACAGGCGAAAAATAAACCTTTGTCATGATTCCCCTTTCAGCAAGATGCCTTTGCAGGGAATCCCTCTTCCTCCCGTCCTCAAGCTCTATTGTGTACAGCTGATAGACGTTAAAGCTTCCCTCCAGTTCTTTTGGAGTCTTGATGCCGCTTATGCCGCCAAGCCTCTTGCTTAGCAATTTGGCAGTTTTTCTCCTCATCCCAACAATCTTCTCAACCTTTCCCAACTGGCTTAGCCCAAGCGCAGCAAGCATTGTCGGAAGCCTGAAGTTGTAGCCTATCTCGGCGTACTCTTCCTGGCAATTGCTTGAAAAGTAGTTTCCGCCTGCTTCCTGCCTGCCGTGCGACCTTATCAGCTTAAGCCTTTCAAAAAGCATGTCATCTTCGGTTGATATTGCGCCGCCCTCCCCTGTGGTTATAATCTTGTTCTGGCAAAAGCTGTGCATTCCTGCATTGCCAAAGGTGCCGGCCATCTTTCCGTCTTTCTTTGCCCCAAGCGATTCGGCCGCGTCCTCAACAAGCAGCAGG
>JAUWWX010000155.1 GCA_030616665.1 archaeon
AGGCCTTGAAACAGTTACCAGAATAGCCCAGAGATACGGGATTAGGTCAGAAGAGAGAGCAAGGCAGATTGGCGCTATGGCAAGGGCACTTAAACTTAAAGGAATACCAAGAGGGCCAAAGAGAGAAAGGAAGTTTTTATTTAGTCGCGAGAAAAAGACAAGCCTCCTTGAACAGCACAAGGGAGCCCTCATTAAAACTGCTCGCTTTGGTTGGTCAGCTGAAAGGATTAGAAGAAAGTACGCGGGGGATTTTGATTTATTTTTAGAAAAATTGAAAAAATTCGTGTTTGAAAATCTTGACGCCTACGACCCGGAAGCCAGGGGCAGAGATGGAAAAACGGCAAAGCCCCTTACATGGATGGTAAACGGTGCAAAACTGTTTTGCTTGCGCTAATATAGCAAGTCTCCTGAACCAAAAGAGAAGCAAATGACTTACGAAAAAGGCTTGTTAATAGCTCAAACTGAGAAGGTTAGGGCTACAAAAGAAGCTAGGTTGGCCATGCCAGCGCTACAGTGGATTCCACATGCAGCAGACACATTGCTGAAAAAGCTGGGGCTGGATCCAAACAAGGTTGCCAAGCTTGGATTTGCTGACGTAAAAAAGCAGATAATTGAAATTTCTAAATCGAAAGAAGCAGGTCTTACTAGAACAGAAAGGGAAATCGTTAGAAGAAAGCTAGAAGGCCGAAGAAGAGAGGACATCGCCCATTCAATGAAAACGTCCCCTTGGACTATTAGCATAACAGAATCCAGCGCAGCCCAAAAAATCAGAGGGAAAATGAAGATGAAAAGAGCAAGCAGTCAGTGAAAGCCTTTCTTTATTGAGTTATTTGCTTTTCCTTTTCCTCGTGCTTCGCTTGGCCCTGTGCTTCCTGACAGGCCTGCCAAGCAGGCTATGGTCCAAGAAATAGAGGTTCCTGAAGCAGGCTGTATCAAAGCAAACACTCCAGACTGTAAAGGGAACGTAGAGCACAATTGAAACAAGGACAACCAAGGCAATGAGGCCGCCTATAGCTGCACCTGCAGAAGAGCCCGTGGCCATTGCAGGAAGCATTACGGCAAGCTGCAGGAATTGCACAATCGTGCTTATCACAAAGCTTATTGCCATTATTATTATGGAATAGAGTATGACGTAGGCGAGGTTTCCCAAATAGTTTGCCTTCATCAGCTCTAAGGCCCTCTTGATTGACTCGATTACACCCCTTCTCTCAAAAAAGGCTACTGGGGCAAGAAGGTTCAGCATTGGTGACAAAAGGAACAGGGCAATTACAATGACGAGCAGCAAAAGGACAAAAAAGCCGGCGCCTGCAATCAACGGGCCGAGGTTTTGGGCACCTGCTTCTGCAAACGGGATTGAAAGAAGCAGCGGGGCAAAGGCAATGGCAAGCACAATGGAGATTATCACTCCTACAAGCAGGCTTACCTTGAAATAGGTGAAAAACCTGGGTCTTGCCTTTTCGAACGCTGAAGCAAGGTCAAGCCTTTTTGTCCTGAGGAAGTCGTTGAACAGATGGAACATCATTCCGGTGAAAAGCGAGCCAATAAATGATGCAACGACCAAGAAAACCAGGAACAAAACGCAGGCTATGCAAATAACGCTGGCCAGGATTCCTGGATCTGAGAAAAGCAGCTCAATGTTTCCAATTCCAACACTTGTTACTGGCCCGAGCAATGCAAGGAAGCCTATTAACGCGAGGAACAGGAAAATAACGCCTATCATTATTCCCTCAAGCAGCTGTATTGCGAAAAAGTAGAGCCAGAGCTTAAGGTTAAGCGTCTGCTTGAAGGACTCTATCAAAGTGTCAACAAAGCCGGGCATTTTTGTCTCAAACCTCTTTTATAGAGAAGTGCTAATGGGTATAAAAATTTATTGAATTGGAAAAAAAACACAGTATTTAAGTCTTTTCAAACACAATTTTTGCTGGAAAAAGGCGTGATTGAATGGATTTGGGCGAAAGGCTTAGGAAGGCAATGGAAAGCCTGAGAAAGGCAACTGTCTTTGACAAGGCTGCAATAAGGGAAGCAACAAAGGAGCTGCAGAGAGCACTTATTTCGGCAGACGTAGAGGTAAAGCTTGTTCTGCAGCTAAGCAAGAAAATTGAGGAGGAAGCAACAAAGGAAAAGCTCCCAAAGGGCCTTACAAGAAGGGAGCACGTGCTGAAGGTAACCTATGACAACCTTGTTGAGCTGCTTGGTGGAACAGCCAAAAAGGCAGCGGAAAAGCCGAAGAGGATTCTGTTGGTGGGGCTGTATGGTTCAGGGAAAACAACAACAGTTGCAAAGCTTGCGAAGTACTACATGAAGCGTGGTCAAAAGGTCGGCGTCATTGCCGCTGACACATACAGGCCTGCTGCAGTTGAACAATTGCAGCAGCTCTGCACAAAGGCAAAGTGCCAATGCTTTGCTGTTAAGGGCGAGAAGAAACCTGCAAAGGTTGTTGAAAAGGCCTTGAAGGAAAAGAAGGGCTTTGACTTGCTGATTGCCGACAGTGCTGGAAGAAGCGGGTTTGACTCTGACTTGGTTAAAGAGATAAAGGAAATAAACGATGCATTGAAGCCAGATGAGAAATGGCTTGTCTTGG
>JAUWWX010000115.1 GCA_030616665.1 archaeon
CAGGCACGCAAAGACACTTCTAACACTGAACCTAGCAGCGTGAGCTAAATTGTTTGACCTTCTCAAAAAAAAGCTCGGAAGTTTTACAAAAAAGGTAAAGGACAGGCTTGAGGAAAAAAGACCTGTCAAGCCAAAGGAAGAAGCTATTTCTGAAGAAAAACCCCTAGCAAAGCCAGAAGAGGCGGAAGAAACAGCCAAAGAAAAAACCGAAACACAGGCAGAAGAAACCGTGCCAAAGCCAGAGAAGGCAGAAGAGGTTCTGGAAACGTTGGAGGCAGCCAAGAAACCTGAAGCGGTGGTAGCAGAGCCTAAAGCCAAAGCACGCACAGCAGAAGAGGAGAAAAGGCGGCTTAGGCTAAAGGTTTCAGTCAAGGGCAGGCTGAAGGCAGCAATAACCGGTTCCGTTGAGCTGTGTGAATCAGACCTAAAGGATTTGCTTTGGGAGCTCGAGCTTGCGCTGCTTGAAGCAGACGTTGAGCAGACTACCGCAGAAGAGATTTGCAGGGAAATAAAGAGAAGGCTCAGCGGAAAAAAGATAGCGAGGCAAAAAAACGTTGAACTGCTTGTGAAACAGGAAATCAGGGGAATCCTTGCCTCAATGATGCAGACCGCAGAATTTGACCTCCTAAAAAAAATCAAGGCAAAAAAGGACAAGCCGTACAAGATTCTTTTTCTTGGGCCCAATGGAGCGGGAAAAACGACAAGCATTGCAAAGGTAACGCATTTGCTGCAAAGCAAGGGCCTGCGGGTTGTGTGGGCCGCAGGCGACACATTCAGGGCGGCAAGCATAGAGCAGCTTGAAAAACACGCCAACAAGCTTGGCGTCAGGGTTATAAAGCACCAGTATGGCTCAGACCCTGCCGCAGTAGCCTTTGATGCTGTGAAGGCAGCGCAAAGCAAGCGCATTGACGCAGTCCTCATTGATAGCGCTGGAAGGCAGGAAACCAACAGAAACCTTATGGGCGAGCTGCAGAAGATTGTGAGGGTGATACAGCCAGATTTGAAGATTTATGTAGGGGAGGCATTTACAGGGCAGAGCTTGCTGCAGCAGGCGAGGGAATACGACAAAATCGTAGGCATAGACTGCTTCATTCTGACAAAGATTGACTGCGACAGCAAGGGCGGAACAACCATTTCGCTGCTGTACAAGCTTAGGAAGCCAATCATTTTCATTGGCACAGGCCAGGAATACAAGGACTTGCAGCGCTTTGACCCCGGCTTTGTCCTGCGCAACGTGATAGGGTAAAAATATTTAGCGATGTTGGCTAATTCTTTTGGCAGATGAGGAAAAGGTTTGCCCTGACCTTCCTGTTGCTTTCCCGGGGCCATAAACGCTTCTGCAAAGTCCTACACGCTTGACAAGGCATACGTCTATTACAAGATACTGCCAAACGGCTTGGTTGAAGCGGGGGAGCCGGATAGGTCAACATTGGTAAGATTTAAAAAGAACAAAAGACTACTTTTTGTGAAAAGGTATGAGTAATACAAGGAAAAAGATTTTGTTCAGCATTGACCAGTTCATAATACTGATTGCCTGGCTTGTGGCACTTTTCGCAATCCTTTACTTTAGAGCATACGAGTTTGTGATTCCAAGCATTGTTGCGTTTATTGTCCTGAACCTTGCCATTGGCCTATGGGTCAACAGATTCATTTTCCCAATCCAGAATAAAAGCTACAGGAAGTACCTCACAATCCAGACCCTGTTCCTGCTTGTCTGGTGCCCGCTGCTTGCCCTGATTTTGAGCACGAATAGAACAGACCTCATTCCCATTTGGACGGTCATTCTGGTAGCGTTTTACATTGGCCTGGGCGTGGTAAGTGGAGTGTGCGTATTGAAAAACCGCAACAAACAAAAAAAGTAAATGCTGTCCTTTTTACATTTCCCTAAGCCTTGAAATCCTTTCATCTATCGGTGGGTGCGATGCAAAAAGCCCTTTCATCCACAGCTTTTGCCCCTTCAAAGGGTTGGCGATGTAAAGGTGTGCTGTTGCCTTGTTTGCCGACTCCAGTGGTTCCTTGTCGTTCTTTATCTTTTCAAGGGCGCCTGCCAGGCCTTGGGGGTATCTTGTCAACTGAACAGCACTTGCGTCAGCCAAATATTCACGCTGCCTGCTTATAGCCAACTTTATTATTTGAGCAATAAAGGGCGTCAAAATTGCAAGAAGCAGCCCAACCCCTATTGCTGCAAGCATTATCCAGCCTGTGCCATCCCTGCTTCTGCCCCTGGCAAGACCACCCCACAGGAACATTCTGAGCAAGAAGTCGCTTAAAAGCACTGCCAAGCCCACCAATATGACTGCCATCGTCATTAGCCTGATGTCATAGTTTCTAATGTGAGACATCTCATGGCCAACAACGCCTGTCAACTCTGCCCTGTTAAGCCTTGAAAGGCAGCCTGTTGTAACGCAGATTACAGCATGCTGTGGGCCCCTCCCGGTTGCAAAGGCATTGATTGCTGAATCGCGTATGATGAAGACTTTTGGCTTTGGCAGGCCAGCTGCAATGGACATTTCTTCAACTATGTTGTGCAGCTGCTTGAATTCTTGTTTATCAGCAGGCTTTGCCCTGCTGAGGCTCGTAATTAGCTTGTCGCTGTTGTAGTAGGAAACAAGGATGTAAACTACGGCGATTATGCCGAACAAGGGCACAAAAAAATAGCTGCCCATGAGAAAAGAGACAACAAAACCCAAGGCAATTATTAGGAAAAAGAAGACAACAAACAGGAAAAAGGTCATTCTCCTGTTTGCGCTAACTTGTTCGTAGAAAGACATTCAGAGAACCCCAAAAAAACATTTAGGCTAGGTCCGAGAAGTCTGCCTTGACCGGCTTTTTCGCTGCTGTCTCCTTTACCTCAAAGTATTCCCTTGGCTTGCTCATTCCAAACATTCCCGCAAAAACATTGTTTGGAAACACTGCTATTGCGGTATTGAACTGCATTACCGAATCATTGTAGAACTGCCTTGCGTATGCAATCTTGTTTTCGGTTGTGGCAAACTCTTCCTGCAAACTTTTGAAGTTTTCGCTTGCCCTAAGCTTTGGGTAGTTCTCGGCCACGGCAAAAATCGTTTTCAGGGCACCTGCCAGCATGTTGTCGGCCTTTGCGCTCTCTGCAGGGCTCTTTGCCTTCATTATTGAGGTTCTTGCCCTGGTCACCTCTGTCAAGACCTTTCTCTCAAACCTTGCATAGCCCTTGACGGTTTCAATCAAATTTGGGATGAGGTCTGCCCTTCTCCTCAGCTGCACGTCAATCTGCGCCCAGGCATTGTTGACCCGCTTCTGCTTTGTGACAAGACCGTTGTATATTGCGATGATTACTATTGCGAGCACTATGACAATGACCAAAACAGCAAGACCAAAAAGTAAAATTAAGTCCAAATTCAAAACCTCCTTAATTCAAATAAGAAATTGATATTATGTTGGCTAAAATCATTTAAAATGCTTTGGTTTGACTCAGTAAAACCGGCAAAAAAAAGAGAGAAAATATTTTGTTTACAAAAACAATTAATAACCTGGAAACAATAATTATTTCATGCCAGCATCAAAAAGGCAGAGGGGAAAGAAGACATTAAGGCCTTTC
>JAUWWX010000077.1 GCA_030616665.1 archaeon
AAAACGCCTGCTTCTCCGTATAAGCGAGCGCCGTTGTAAATGAACTGCATTGCAACTATGCTTTTTCCTGCGCCTGGCTCGCCGCTGACCAAAACGCTGCTGTTCCTGCCAAAGCCGCCCTTTGCAAAGAGTTCGTCCAGGCCAGGGGTCCCTGTTTTGGTAAGTCTGATTTCAGCTTCGGGCAAAAAACCGCCAACTAATTAATGGCTTTTCTCCTATAAATTGGTTATGGATAAGTCCCTTGAATCCTTTTTGGAGGAAGAAAACCTTTCCCTTTGCCAGAGTCTTGGCAGGGGCAGAAGCAGCCACATATTCCTTGTAAAAAACTTGTCGGGCAAGCGCTTTGTTGCAAAGGTTGAAAGGCCTGACAGCACGCGCTTCAAAATGGCTGAAAGGGAAGCCGAAAATCTGGGAAAGGCAAACAGTAGGGGGGTTGGCCCAAGGCTTGAGGGCTTTGACTTAGGCAAAAAAATAATCTTGATGGAATTCGTTGAAGGGCAGACCTTTTCCACATGGCTTTTCTCAAACCCGGAAAGGAAAGCACTCAAATTCTTCACCAAAGCCCTTCTTGGGCAGGCAAAGGCATTGGACAGCATTGGCCTGGACCACGGGCAGCTTGCGGGCAGGGGAAAAAATATCCTGGTTAGGAAAAACAAGCCGGTCATAATTGACTTTGAAAAGGCCTCCTGCCAAAGAAAATGCCACAACCTTTCAGTGCTGCAAGGGTTTCTTTTCAGAAACCCGAGGGGGGCAATCGCTGAAAAAGTGAGAAAAATAATGGGAAAAAAGGAAATTGAAAAATTTATTTCCTGAATTTTCTGTCAACCTCGCTTATCAGAACGTCGCAGGCAGCCTTGATGCTTTCCAGCTGCTTAATGATTCTCTCGTTCTCCAATTCTATTTCTTGAACTGTTTCATAGGGTTCGACTGCTTCCCTTAGCATGCCTCCGTCAACGTAAGCATATGGATGAGAATCCATCTTTTTGGCGATTCTTTCAACCATTTTTCCAAGCCACAGGTTCATCTCGTCCTTTACCTGGCCCTTGATTTGCTTGCCCCTGCTCAAATGCTTCCTCAGCATGTTCACAATCGTTGCCCTTGGAAAGGGAAGCTTGTCCTCAGGAATTTCCTCCTCTTCAGCCTCTTCCTTCACCCTTTCCTCAATCACGCCCTTTTCCTCTTCCTTGCCTTCTGCCTGTTCCTTCTTCTTGGCCATAACAAATGCCTCCCAAATTTTCCAAAATAGCACTAAAAATTAGCAAATATCTTATACAGGGTTCAGATTTTAAAGCCTTTCCCTTCGAAATTCGCCCTGTTTTTTTCTTCAATGCGCCAAAAAACCACAAAAAGGGGGGGGATTAAAAGCAGTTTTTTACACAACTTTACTTGCCGATGATGATCTGACGATGATACTGACCGAAAGGAATGACGAAAGATGGGCGGACTGAGGCGTTTTCTGATGATAGACTGTCATTTATAGTGCTTTTGACTTTGAATGGTTTTAATAACTAGAACGAAGCAATCCTTTTATGGCAATAATTAGAATAAAGACTAAAAACGCGGACTATTTAGTTGAATTAGGCTCTCACACAAAACAAAAACCAACAATAAGAACCGACCTTTATCGCAAGGCAGATGCGTTTATTCTTGAGGGCAATACAATCAATCTTCTTCAGAAAGCATACCCAAAAATATTTGCTGAGGCAAAAAACAAAAATAAAACTATTTGGCTTGCCGATGCTCCCTCTAAAAGAGAGAATGCAAAGTGGGTTATAGAAAGACTACCAGGCCCTGCTCTAGGAGTCTGCCTTGGTGCTTTAATAGTATCAAAGTTAGACAAGCAAAAAATGATTACTAGACGAAAATTTTTGGGATTGCTATACAAGGCTGGAATTTTATTTGTAACAGCCGGAGTAGTAAAGGAAATGACCCCGGGCAAGCTTGCTTCTTGGGTTGCGGTTATTAAAAAAGGCCAAATGCCTAAGTTGCTCTTAGACTTGGGCATAACTACGAGTGATATAGTGAAGACTGCTGCAGTGGAAGGAAGAAATGTTTTAATAGCCCAAATAGCAGAATCGTTTATTGCACCCCATCTTTCAGAGAAACTTGGCAAAAGGCCAAAAATATATGTCTGGATGGGTGCAGGGCATATAAGTCTGCCAAAACTTATTGAAAAACCATCTTACAGAAGAAAGGTGTTTAAAAAATTTAGTCCTTTAACAAAATTTTTTGATACGTCAAGACCAGGAGACTGCTTTGAACTTTACTATGAAGGAGGCAAATTATGTCATAAAAGGCATGAAAATGTAATAAATTCGAATCAACAAACAAAAAGATACAAAAGCGGAGTGATTAGAGGAAAAAGGATTAGTAGAAGAAAATTCTTTGGAAAAGCCATAAAAAAATTAATAAGAATCTGACTGCAGCAAGAAAGAAAATTAAAAAAGAGAAAACCGTTTTGTTCAGATGGTTAAGGAAATTCAGGTTGATGAAAAGCTGACAAGCGCAAAAAAGTATATTACCCAAACATAATCAGGGTAATTGTCATATTATCGTCAAAAAAAATAGTTTTGTAATTAAACCTTGGTCTAACGGATAGGATGGGCGGACTGAGGCGCTGACAAGAATTTTAATAAGTTCTATAACTAATTATTTCATGTCATTGAAATTCAAAGTGGTTTCAAAGGACTCAGAGCTTCCTGTAAAATTTCGAGGCAAATTGATGCATAATGATAGCGGCCATCATTTTAAGGCGATTGTAAGTGAAGGAAGACTAGTTGCATATATGGCATACACTCTCTCTGGAGAACATTGCTCTGTCAAATTTGTTAGCTCTTTGAAAAGAAAGCTAACCGATAATGCGGGAAAACAACTAACAGCGGCTTTCAGGAAACAGGCCGGTATTTATCCAAGCCGATACCTGATTGAAGAACTAATCAGAAACGGTGTGCGAGAATTCAGGCATCATAACCCTTCTTCAGAAATTCAACAAATGCTAAAAAGAGCCAAAAGAGCAAAGCTAATAAAAGCCACTTCTGGACCTTCAATAAGGGTTACCCCTTTGTGGAGAAAAACTTCTAATGCAAGGAGAAGATTGCCCTAGTTTGCAAACGTGGATTTCTTTTCAAAAAGGACAATGTAAGTCTTAGTCCATTTTTCGAGTTAGATGGGCGGACTGAGGCTTTACAATGGCATTGAGTGCCCGCAGAACATGAAGATGGCACAACACCAGCCGAAGGCAATTTTCCCAAGGCTTTTTTTCCGTAGAAAAAAAGGCTTGCCGGGTTTGCGGCTGATGGAAAAGTTAAAGTACTAGTTTGAACATTTATAATGCTGATGGAAAGAAAAGAGCTTTGCCTGTTTTCTGTTTATTCCCTGGTCTTTGTTTTGGTCGGGGCTTGTTTTCTGCTTGTTTTCCCGTCCTTTGTAAGCTCGGTTCTTGGAGAAAACATTGTTTGCACTGTCGCTGCGAGCAGGGGCTTATTTTGCTACAACATTGCAGAGGGGCAAAGCCTGTTAACTGATTCGCTTCCAATTAATTGGCCTGCTACCGTAATCGTCTGGGTTGTGGATTTGACTTTTCTCTTCAGTGGGGCCTTCTTAGTGCTCAAATCATATCACACCAAATTGAGAAAGCAGGGGAAAAACCTTTGAACCCGATTGCAATCCTTGACATTGGCTCTGTTGTCCTCAGCATTGTGGTTTTTCACCTTGCCCACGAAACACAGAGGGCCTTCGGCGGGCTTATGAAGCCGGCTTTCGTGATTTTTTACTCTGTGGCTGTTTTGTCGCTTACGATTGCAATCCTTGAAATTGCTGGCTTCATTGTTCCAGAGCAAACCCCTTCAACGCTTGCCTTGCACCTCTTGATGTTTGCAGTCCTTTTGCTGATTTTGTTGGGCCTGTTTTCGCTGTCTAGGAGCATGCCGTTCAACCTAAAGCAATTAAAGTAAGGCAGGTAGCAAATGCCCAAAAACCCTTCAAAACCCCGAAATTCCCCCTTTTAAGGGCTTTTTTTGGGTATGCATTTAAATTAGTTTTCTTGCGGGTAATATTTTGAATTTTGCTTTAAATCGGCAAATAAAAGGCAATTAAACCAAAAAGGAGGTCTTTTTTTATGGGAGATAGTTTGGTTGTTGGAAGCAAGGTAAAGGACGCAATAAAGGCAGAGGGCTGCAACACAGCCGGAGACCTTACAGACGCGTTGAGCGCAGAGGTTGCAGGCCTGGTGAAAAAGGCTGCTGCAAGGGCAAAAGCAAACGGTCGAAAAACAGTCAGGGCAGCAGACCTCTAAGGTCAGGAAATTCTTTTTTGTTTGGACTGGGAGCTTTGCTCCCTTTTCCAAAACTATTTCTAAAAAGGTTATGGCGTTATTCTCTCTATTTTGTAGTAGTTGATGTCGTTCTCTGAGTCAACCACTGCAATGAGCATTTGCGTCCTAATGTTTCCTGAAAGCCTGACCATTCTGCTTAGCTCTATCATGTTGAACCTCTCGCTCTGGGTTGCAACATGCACAACCCACTGGGTGTGGGACTGGCCAGGCTTTTTCCCCCTGGGATAAACCCTAAAGTCAAAGCCAAACTTGAAGCCTGTCTTTGTGCAAAAGCCCCTGTTTCGCAAATCCCTGAAAACAGCGTATTTGCTGAAGAAATTTTTCTCCCTCCTCGAAGCATAAGCCAGCAGCTTTTTCTTTGAAACCTTTTTCCCCTGCCTGTCCTTCAATTCAAGCTTTTTCTTCTCCAAAAGATAAAGGGCTTCCTTCAAGTCCAAGACAAACTCGCCTTCTTGCCTTTCCCCAAACCCCTTCTGCTGCAGCTGGCTCTGCAGCTTCTTCTTCTCAACAACAGCCTTATTCTGAACCAACAAGCACATTCTGCTCCACCTGAAAGCTTTAATAACTTAATAAACATTAATTAAAAAAAGGATTAATAATAGTTGTCTTTGTGGTTAGAATGGCTAAATCGGTGGTTACTCCTTGGGAAGTCAGCGGAAAAATAGACTACAAGAAGTTGATTGAGGAGTTTGGCACAAAGCCTTTGACAGAGGCAATACTAAAACGTATTGAGAAGAATGCTGGGAAAAGTCATCTTTTTCTCAGGCGAAAGATTTTCTTTTCACACAGAGATATGGACATAATCCTTGACGGCTATGAGAAAGGAAAAAAATTTGCGCTTTACACAGGAAGAGGCCCGTCAGGGCACACCCATCTAGGGCATTTGATGCCATGGCTTTTTACAAAGTACTTGCAGGACGCATTTG
>JAUWWX010000125.1 GCA_030616665.1 archaeon
CACCTAGAAGGCCAATACCGGCTAATTTAAGGCATCTACAAATTCAAGGATTATACCTATGCTTATTCTTTTAAAACATTGTCCACACGTTTGTTTGCTTCGTTCCAGGCGTTTTTGCTTGGGTTGCCTACGCTTCTTTAAATGGGTTTTGCAGGAAAAAGATAGGTTATGGCTGTGATAAAGAGGGGCACGCTTGAGGCAGTTGTTCTTGCGGCAAAAAACACTTTTCCAAACGAGTTTCTGGCATTGCTTTCAAGCAAGAAGGGAAAGGTAATAGACGAGTTTGTTTTGCTGCCCTCAACCTATGGCAGGACTTACAGTAGCATAAGGCTTGATTTGCTGCCCTATGACAGCAAGGTTTTGGGAAGCGTGCACTCGCACCCTGGCCCAAGAGCAAGCCCTTCCAGGGGCGACCTTAGGGCATTCAAGATGCTGGGGGAAATACATTTAATAATCGCCAAGCCCTTTAATTTTGGCAGTGTAAGGGCATTTGATTCAGCAGGAAAAGAGGTTGAGCTGGAAGTGGTTGAATGAGAAAAGTTGTGCTAATTGTGCAGGACGGCTGGGGCATCGCCAAGCCTGGACCGGGAAATTACATCAACCAGGCAAATACGCCGAACTTTGATGCATTCATTAAAAAATACCCACACTGCGAGAACAAGGCCAGTGGAAATGCGGTTGGCTTGCCAAAAGGAAGCCAGGGCAACAGCGAGGTAGGGCACTTGCATATGGGGGCTGGCAGGGTAGTGTGGCAGATGTACAAAAGGGTAAACAATGCTATTAAAAGCTGTGAATTTTTCAAAAATAGTGCACTGCTTAAAGCAATGAGGCATGCAAAGAAAAACAAGTCATGCCTTCACCTGCTCGGAATGTGCAGCGATGAAGGAGTGCACTCACACATTCTACACTTGTTTGCCTTGCTTGAAATGGCAAAAGGGAACGGAGTGAAAAAAGTAATGATTCACTTTATTGCTGATGGAAGGGACGTCCCAGAAAAAAGCGCCCAAAAATACGCAGAAATGATTGAGCAAAAAACAAAACAGTTTGGCATTGGGGGAATTGATTCAGTTTGCGGAAGGTATTATGCAATGGACAGGGACAGGAACTGGAACAGGACAAAGAAGGCATATGACATGCTTACGCTTGGAAAGGGCTTTAAGGCAAAAAGCGCCTTTGAGGCGATTCAACAGGCGTATGAAAGGGGAGACAAAACAGACTACTATATTCAGCCTACTGTGATAGAGCCATTCACGCCAATAAAGGAGCTGGACAGCGTCATCTTCTTCAACTTCAGGACAGACAGGGCAAGGCAGATTACAAGGGCATTCATTTCAAAGCAATTCAAGGGATTCAAGAGGCAAAAGCATCCAAGGGTTCTCTTTACGACAATGGCCGTTTACGACAAAACATTTGGGTGTCCTGCTGCATTCAAGGAAGAGAGAGTAGCGAACAATTTGGGCAAGGTACTCAGCATAAACGGACTGAAGCAGTTAAGGCTAGCGGAAACTGAAAAATACGGGCATGTAACCTACTTCTTCAATTCGCAGGTGGAAAAGCCGTACAAGGGAGAGAAAAGGATTTTGCTGCCCTCGCCCAAAGTGCCTTCCTATGCCCAAAAGCCGGAAATGTCTGCGTACGAGGTTGCTGAGAAGGCGGTAGAAGAGGTCAGCAAGAAAAAATTTGACTTTGTTCTGATAAACTTTGCCAACTGTGACCTGGTTGGGCACAGCGCGGTAAAAAAGGCAATAATCAAATGCGTTGGGGTCGTGGACACATGCACTGGAAAGGTGGTCAAGGCAGCGCTTGAAAACAACTACACAGTGATTGTGACAGCAGACCATGGGAGCGCTGAAGAAAAGCTTTATCCGGATGGAACGCCAAAGCCAGCGCACTCAAACAACCCCGTTAACTTCATTCTGATATCAAACGACAAGAAATTGCGGAAAGAAAGGCTTAGAAGCGGCTCACAAAGGGACGTTGCCCCAACAGTGCTTGACTTGATGGGCATTAAGAAGCCAACTGAAATGACTGGAAAAAGCCTGTTGCAAGGCTAATTCTTAAATACCACTAAGAGGTTAAATAAGTGGAATGCGCGGCCAAATTTCGCTTGACATCATACTTACAATAGCCATTGGGTTTATTGCAGTAAGCTCTGTAGTTATGATAAGCAATGAAATAACCGCAATGCAGACACAGTCAAGCCTAAGGCAGCAGCTTAACGACATTGGAAACGGACTTGCACAAGTCATTTCAAGAAGCGCGATTTTGGATGATGCGGACAGCGCAATCATCTTGTTTGATATTCCAAAAATCCTGGTTCTGGGGGAAACGAAGCCACAGCCATGTGACATTCAGATTGACAAAATCAACGACAAAATAATCCTAAGCTACGAGGTAATTAATCTGGAGACGGGAGACATAGAAACAGTAAGCGTTGAAAAAGGTTTTGTTGAGCCAACCGGGATGAACCCCTTGCCTGACGACATAAAATGCGGGGAAACCCTGACAATAACGAGGTAGCCAAGAGTTGACGAAAAATGCAGAAAGGCCAGATATTTTCGCTTGACTTCCTGATTTCGCTTGTAGCGGTCACGGCTGCTATCGGCCTTATGATTCAGGCAATTGAGGTGAACACATACTACCAAAAGGAGGAAACACAACACAGTGAATTGAGGGCAGTTGCTGAAACCGCCGCTGGGCTTATTGTTGCAGGCAATGACACAACGTGTGTGGATGCAACAGGGCAGCATTTGATTAACTGCGTTGATGCAGGGGCAGATTTTTCAGGCATAACAAACTTCCTAAGCAGCGCAGGATATAGTTATGAAATAGACGACGGACCCGGAGGCTCGCTAGTTCTGCCGCCTCCAATTCCATACAATGACGAAGATTTCTATGAGGTGAAAAGACGCGTTTTTGTCAATGGTGTTGGCGGCGCGCCCAGGGACCTGTCAGTGAAGGTGTGGAAAGCATGAAGCGGGGAATTATTTTCAGCATGGATGCCTGCCTGGCGCTGATAGCTGTTGTCATCCTTGCAGCATCGCTGCAGCTGCAGTTCAGCGCAATGGAGGAAAAGGGCAGTGCCTACGAGAGTTTGCAAGAGCAGGCAATGGACAGTGGAGTCGCCGGCTTTTACAACGGGTCGCCAGGGGAAACGCCAGATTTTTCTGGCAAGGAATTTGGGAAATGCACTGTTGTATACACTTTGCTGGAGGACCCCACAAGCAATAATTTGAACGGGTGGGACAGGCC
>JAUWWX010000154.1 GCA_030616665.1 archaeon
AGAAGGAAATTTGGGAAAAAGAATAGCTTCTATGACCTCTTTTTGAAGCGTGGTAACTGGCTCTTTAAAAAAAAAAGTTTATATAATAGAATGGCTTTTTCTTATTGAGAGTATGGCGGAAGAAGACTACTTGGCTGACCTGATTAAGAAGGTAAAGGCAGCCAAAAAGCAGGAAGAGGAAGCCCCAGAAAGGGAAGCCCCAAAGAAAGCAGCCTTTGGCGCATCGGTCCCAAAAGAGGTTGAAAGGATAAAGGAAGAGAAGGCTGCAGAGAAAAAGCCTGTGGCAAAAAAGGTCGAGCCCAAGCCACCAACTAAAGAAATTGAAGAAGAAAAGGAAGAAGAAGCCCAAAAGAAAAGCGATGTTGAAAAAGAGCTTGAAAAAGCCCAAAAGAAAAAGCTTCTTGAAAGCTATGGCAATGTGAAAATTTACCAGGTTCCAGGAAAGCCCCTGCCTTATTATGTTGTCCCGGTTGCAAGGCCAACAAAGCAGGAGAAGGCAGTCATAAACACGATAAAGGAGGCCACCACAAGGCTTGTCGCAATTTCTGCTTACAGGATTCGGGACCCTGAGCAGAGGAGGGCAGTGTACAAGCAAAGAATTTTGGAGATACTGAAGAACAGCCCTGAATTGCATATTCCTGAAAGGCGCTTTGAGTTCTACGCTGAATCGGTTATAAGGGAGATGGTGGGCTACGGCATAATTGACCCATTGGTAATGGATGATTACCTGGAGGAGATAATGGTAATTGGCGCAAAGAAGCCCGTTTACCTCTTCCACAGGAAATATGAGATGATGTCAAGCAATATCGAGTTTTACAGCAACAAGGAAATAATCGACTTGGTTAACAGGATTGCAAGAAACGTTGGCAGGAGGGTTGACATAAGCAGCCCATTGCTGGATGCAAGGTTGCCTGACGGAAGCAGGGTTAATGCAACGATTCCACCTGCCTCGGTTGGGGGGGCCACTCTCACCATCAGGAAGTTCAGAAAGGACCCATTCACAATAATTGATTTGATTGACAACAATACGGTGACAAGTGAGGTTGCTGCCTTCCTATGGCTTTGCGTTGACGGCTTGGGTGCGAAGCCCGCAAACATTCTCATAGCTGGTGGAACAAGCAGCGGAAAAACAACCACCTTGAATTGTCTTGCATCATTTATCCCTGAGACAGAGAGGATTGTGAGCATCGAAGACACGGCAGAGCTTGCCCTTCCCCTAAAGCACTGGGTGAGAATGGAGGCAAGGCCGCCAGGACTTGAAGGAAAAGGCGAGCTCACCCTTGACATTCTGACAAAAAACAGCCTTAGGATGAGACCGGACAGGATAATTGTGGGGGAGGTAAGGCACGACGAGGCCTTCACTCTTTTTACAGCGCTGAACACGGGCCACGAAGGAGCGTTGAGAGGAGATTCTTTGATACAACTTAGTGATGGCAGCATTGCTGAGATTGGCAGGCTTGTTGAAAGCTTTTTTGAAGAAAAGCAACCTATAAGGGAAGGTGATTTCGAATTTGTTGAAACAGGCAGCGAAATCAGTGTTCCGTGTTTGAATAAGCAAACCCTGCAAATTGAAAACAAACGAGTAACCCACGCCTGGAGAAAGCGCACCAAAGAAAAGTTATGCAAAGTTAGGTTAAGGAGTGGCAAGGAACTGCATTTGACAAAGGACCACCCGATTTATAGAATTTATAATGGAGTGCAAGAAATAAATGCGCGTGAGGCAAAGACTGGTGATTTCATTGCAGTACCAACCAAAATAGAGATTAGCGCAGAAAAAGAGCTGCTACAGCCTTATTTGGTTGGCCTGATTTACGGCGACGGTCACCTTGGAAGGGAAGGAATTCAATTTGTTAACAAGGAGGAAACCCTAATTAATTCATTCAGGAATGGGATGTTATCCCTAAGCAAAAATAAGGTAAGCCGCTTTGACTATAAGGGCTTTTCAAGGGTTCAGGTTTTTGACAAAAAGCTGATTGGAGAAATAAATGAAGAATATGAGATGCCAATAGGAAACAAAACAAAAACCTTCAAAATGACTGAAAAAACTCTTTCTGCAAAAGACAGCGAAGTTGCCTTGTTGCTGCAGGGGTTGTTTGACTGCGAGGCGCATGTGAACCTGCTGGCAAACTGCATCCAGTTCAGCACATCAAACATTGACCTTGCAAGAAAAATGCCCTTAATTTTAATGCGTTTTTCTATTGCTTCTTCAACATACGCTCAGGAAAAAGACGGGAAAGGCAACATTGGGCCTTATTATAGGATATCAATCTATGGAAGGGACAACCTTGAAAGGTTTGAAGAAAAAATAGGCTTTGGACACAAGAAGAAAAAGGAAACACTTTCGTTGCTTGTTAAAAAATCGAAAGACAGCCTGGACTTGTTTCCAAATATGGAAAAAGTGATTAGGGATGCAAGGCTTGAAGCAAGGCTGACGCAAACGGAATTGGGCGTATTGCTTGGAACAACAACATGCAGCACTATCAGATCGTACGAAACACGTGCAAGGAAACCGTCAAGAAAACAGCTGAACAGAATATGTGGAGTGTTGAATAATAAAATAGCTGAACAGCTTAAAATCTTG
>JAUWWX010000063.1 GCA_030616665.1 archaeon
CAAGGCTTTCTTTTCCAAGGTAAAGAAGGTTGTCAAGCCTTTCAAAGAAGTCTGAATCGTCCCTTGAAAGGTAGCCGAGCTTTGGCATGTTGACTGTTACAACGCCTATGCTGCCTGTTTTTTCCCCTGAACCAAAAAGGCCGCCTGTCTTCTGCTTCAACTCCTTTAAATTCAGCCGAAGCCTGCAACACATGCTCCTAACATCGCTTGGCTTTAGGCTGCTGTTGACAAAGTTCTGGAAATAAGGAATGCCGTAGCGTGCAGTCATTTCAAACAGGGCTTGGGCATTTTCGCTGTCCCAGTCAAATTCCTTTGTGATGTTGTAGGTTGGAATTGGGAAGGTGAAAACCCTGCCGTTGCAATCGCCTTCGCGCATTACCTCAATGAAGGCCTTGTTTATCAGGTCCATTTCGTCCTGGTAGCCAGAGTATGTTTGATTTTCGCTTTCTTTTCCGCCAATCACTGCTGGAACGTCCAGCATGTCTTCTGGGACAGTCCAGTCCATAGTGATGTTTGTGAATGGAACCTGGTTTCCCCATCTGCTCGTAGCATTGATTGCAAAAATGAATTCCTGCATGCTTTGTTTTACCCTATCATAGTTAAGGCCATCGTTTTTCACAAGGGGTGCAAGGTATGTTGTAAAAGAGCTAAATGCTTGAGCGACAGCCCACTCATTTTGCAGCGTTCCCATGAAATTTACAATCTGGCCCAATGCTGCATTGAAGTGCTTTGCCGGCTTTGCGCTTACCCTTCCAGTGATTCCTCCAAAGCCTATTTCAAGCAGCTGCCTCAGCGACCACCCTGCACAATAGCCCGAGAAAACGCCGTTTCCCAAATCGTGGATGTGGAAGTCCGCGTTCCTGTGCGCGTTTGAGATTTCCGATGGGTAGATGTTCCGCAAGGCATATTCTGCAATTATTGCACCGCTTACATGGGCCTGCAGCCCTGACAGCGAATATGATGCATTGCTGTTTTCAGCAACCCTCCAGTCAGTTATCTGCACGTAATCGTCAACAATCCCGTTTATTTTGTTCAAAAAGGCCCTGCTGTCCCTCAGCTCGGTTCTCTTCTGCCTGTACAGGATGTAGGCCTTTGCTGTTTTGGCGTGGCCTGACTCAACAAGTTCCTTTTCAACGGCATCCTGGATGTCTTCAACGCTTGGCGGAGTTGTGCCAAACTGCATTTTGAGCCTGTGAACTACTTTTTCAGTCAACTCCTGCGCAAGCTTCCTGTCCTGGCCGCCGACGGCCTTTGCCGCGGCAAAAATCGCGTCCTCAATCCTCTTCTTACTGAATGGAACAAGGCTGCCGTCCCTCTTTTTCACGTTTTCCAGAAACTTGTTTACCATGCCTTAAAACCCCAGAAATTCTAAAAGCCCTTTAATCAAATTTTTTGGATTACAAACCCAGGGAATAGATAAACTGCGCCTGCATTTATAAACAATGATTATAGTAAAGTTTATATTAGCTAAACAAATTTTTTTCTTGCCCAAAATTGGCTTTCCGAACCAGCGCTTTTATTTTCTTCCAAGCAGGTTTGCTTTTTTAATTCAGCAAAACCTGGCCTATTCGGATTCCTTTCATAAACAGGAAAATATAGTTTCAAGAAACACCTTTTGCGAACAAAAATTGCCCAGATTGGGATTTGAACCCGGCTTACTGGCTTGCTATTTGAAGAAAAGCCTGCACTTGCAATGCCCGTCTTTTTCAATCTCTTCCAAGTGGAAGGCACAGGGGCAAACATTCTTTGCATCCTCTTCTTCGCTGCCGGTCAAGGCCCTGCACGGGCAATAGGGTTTCCCATGCTGCCTTGCATTCTTTGCAAGGCCTGCTATTACGGCATTCAGGATTTTTTCATCGGAATTTAGGGCAAAGCCCTTGGCTTCGGCATAGGTTTTGCTATTTTCAAGAATTTTTTGTTCAAGATCGTTCAAAAAAAGGCACCTCATAAGCCCAATGCTTCACGCAAGGCAGGCTCGTTAAAGCCAATAATTATTTTGCCGTCTATGTCTATTACTGGAACGCCTGTCTGCCCGCTCTTTTGCACCATTTCCTTCAAGGCAGCCCTGTCACTACCAACGTCAAAGTGCTTGAACTCAACCTTGTTCTGCCTCAAAAAGTCCTCAACCATTGTGCAGAAAGGGCAGGTCTGTGTTGAGTAGACAATTACCTTTGGCATTTGAATTTCCTCTAAGGTTAAATGAAAAAAGAATTAAAAAGGCACTTTTTTCCCTTTCACTGGCTGGCCTGTTCCAAGAGGGCCTCGATTACTGCCCTGAAATCCGCTGCCTCTGCATCCAAATCGTCCTCTGCCCTGTACCTGACTCCAACCCTGTAGTACTTGCCTCCGAACACAAAGGTTGGAATGGTTCCACTTGGGTTGAATTCCCTGTAGACCGCAAGCTCTGACTCCGGGACCTCTGCTTCAACCTCTTCTGTGAGGGCGTCGTCGCCTGTGTTGACCTCCCAGTGGTATGCAACAATCTTTCCTTCTGCTACATATTCATTGGCTACCTCTTCAAAGGTGTCCCTTACCCAGTTGCAGTGGCCGCACGCTGTTGACGAAAAAAGCCTTATTACCGGCTTTCCGTCCTGCAGTTCAATCTCATAGCCTGAATCAGTGAAGGTTTCAAGTTCCCCTACAACAGGCGGACCTGTCGGCGGCTGTAGCTGCAGCGGGTCTATTGGTTCATCCAGCATTAGTGGTTCGTTGCCAATTATTGCCTTGCCGTCCTTTGTGAGGAAAACCGCTCCATCTTGCGTTATCCCGTCTTTTGAAACCTCAAAATTGACTATGTAAAACAACTCATTAAAGGGTTCAATAGATTTTACCTCTACCTCAAAGCCCTGCGGCTCCATGATGTTTTCCTGCAAATAGTCCTGCACTTCTGCCTGCAGCGCAATAAGGTCAAGGTTTGCGCTTTCACCTGTGCCTGCACCTGACAATGCAATTAGCCCTATTCCAAGGCTTGGCAGTGCAACCTGGCCAACAACTATTCCCACGATTAGCGCTGCTGCGATGATTGCCCCTATTTTTGCGTTCAGCCTGCCAGTTAATGAAATGGCATCCTTTTTCCCGGTTTCCTCTTTCCGGGGCGCATCTTCCTTGGAATCCCCTTCTGAACCTTCGTCTTGAGGGGTTCCTTCCTGGCTATCCTCTTCCCCGCCTTCGTCCTCTTCCCGCTCGAAGAAGCGCTTTTTCTTGCTCATCTATTGAAAATTGCCTTGCAAAACGCTTAAAAAGGTTAGTTTATTTTGAGGGGAAAAAGAGAAGAACTGCAAAGGCAACAATAATAAACAGCGGAGGCCTAATTTGGTTATGGGAATCAGGTTGAGGAAGCCATTGCCTCAAAAGGTAATTGTCCTTACAGAAAAATACGCAAAACGCTATCCTGGAACATGGCACAGTATGCCAGCACCTGGAAGGATATTTCTCAAGAAAAGACCAGAGTATAATGCTAAGCTAGCAACACTTATGATCAGAGACAAAAAATTAAGAAGTTACTTGATGGACGAAAAAAGACCATTGGAAGAAAGGGTGAAACTTATTGCAGATTACGTTCTCAGAAAGGAAGCAGGAAACAAACAAAAAGCCAGAGAATTTTTGAACAAAGAAATAGACAGACATCAAAAAATCGTGGATGAAACAGATGCGTTTTTTGAAAAACTAATCGGCAAAAAAGGACTTGGCTCAAAACAGGCTGAAGTCTATTTTAAGCATGCAAGGCACATGTATGTAAGTTTCGTTGTTACTATAGGAGGAGACCTCTATTATTGCCTAGAAAAATACTTTCTTTGAATCTAAGGCTTCACAAAAATCAGGTCCTCTTCAGAATCGATTTCAGTGAAGCCCTTGAAAAGCCTTTTTGCCAGTGGAAAGGTTTTTGCCCTCTTGAAAAAAGAGACTGCAATACCTGCATTTTCCTTTGCCACCCTCTCCATCTCAACCTTTGCCTTGGGCAAATCGGCGTGATGCAACGCTGTTAAGCTAACCACGCAGTCAAAGCTTGCGTCCTTAAATGGCATTCCCTCTGACCTGGCCACAACCTTCATTCCGGAAAATTGTTTCAACATTTCCTTCGCAGGGTCCAAGGCAATGCATTCTTCGCAGGGAAAAAGCGCTGTTGTTGTTCCTGTTCCGGCGCCGATGTCAAGCAAAAGACCGTGCAAATTACAATTGGCTTTGATAAGGGAGGCCTTGGCTGCCTGCTCTTCTGCGTGCAGCTGGTTGTAACCCAGGCTTATTGAATTGTAGTAGCGCATCGTAAAGCATGTGCCTGGAAAGCCCTAAAAAGGCAACTTTAGTTTTGTAGAAAGCTAATTAATATAATTTACGCTTATTATAATACCATAGTTTGAGGGGTTGAAAGCATGCAAAAAGTGCCTGTTATCAGGGTTGAGAATGTTTCCAAGGTTTATGACATGGGAAAGGTTCAGGTAAAGGCCTTGGATGGCGTGAGCCTTTCTGTGGAAAAGGGGCATTTCATCTCCATTATGGGGCCAAGCGGTTCTGGAAAGACGACTTTGCTGGATGTTTTGAGTGCGTTGCTGAGGCCAACCAGCGGCGAGGTCTATGTCAATGACAGGCCCATAAGCGCGATGGACGACGACCAGCTTGCACAGGTAAGGGGCAAAACAATTGGCTTTGTTTTTCAGACCTTTAACCTCATTCCGAGAATGACTGCTTTGGAGAATGTGATGCTGCCGTTGTGGTTTGCTGGAAAGCAGGTTGATGAGAGGAAAAAAATTGCCGAGAAAACCTTGAGGGAAGTGGGTTTGGGAGATCGAATGGACCACAGGCCGAATGAGTTGAGCGGAGGCCAGAGGCAAAGGGTTGCGATTGCAAGGGCGCTTGCCACAAACCCTGAGGTGATTGTCGCTGACGAGCCAACAGGAAACCTTGATAGTGTTTCAGGGGACCAGATTCTTGAGCTTATAAGGGAACTGAACGAAAAGCAGGGCAAAACCGTTTTGATGGTAACCCACGAAAGCGATGTTGCCTACATGGCTCACGAGACATTGTTTTTGAAGGATGGAAAAATCGTGAAAAAAAAGGAAAGAAAAAAGAGGAGGAGATAAAAAAATGGATAAAAGAATTTTGGCAGTGCTTTTGCTACTACTGTTCTTTGCAGGGCCTGCCTTTGCAGGAGACATTAAGGCAAACAGCCTAAGCTATGAGCCTGCTCCTGTTTCGCCAGGCAGTGCATTCACTGTCTGGGTTCAGGTAAAAAACGATTCAGTTCACGGGGCGGAAAACTGCCTTGTGAAAGTCGATCCAGAATTTCCCTTTTCCCTGCAACTCGATGAGAAAGCCATGGTCAACCTTGGGTCAATGGAGCCGTTTGAGACAAGGGTCGTTGAATACAAGATGCTTGTAGACCCAAAAGCCGTAGACGGGCAGCAAAGCCTGAAGGTCGTTGTCGGCGAAGATTTTCCAACAAGGGAAGAGAGTTTCACAATAAGCGTTTTGAGCAGGACGCCAAAACTTGAGATAGTTGAAAGCAGCATTAATCAGCTCTCCCCAGGCACAGTGCAGCCAGTCATGCTTAGCATCAAGAACATCGGGGGCAGCATTGCAAGAAACATCGTTTTGAAGGTGAACCCTGAGAGGACTGTTACGTCAACAGGGGTTGTTGTCGAAAGGGAAATTGTTTCTCTTGGCGCAGCTTCAAACTACATTGACCACCTTGACCAGGACGAACAGGCAAACGTGCAGCTGACGCTCGCTGTAAACCAGGATGCCGAGCTAAAAAACTACTCGGTTCCTATCACCCTAGAATACTTTGATGTGAACGGAAGCTCAAAAACGGAAACAGAGTACCTTGGAATAAGGGTAAGCGCGGAAGCAGAGGTTGACGCAGTGGTAAACAGCGTTGAGCCACTAGCCTTTCCAGGCGGGACAAGCGAAATAGTGGTTGACATGTTCAACATCGGGTTGGCTGACGCAAAATACGTTGTTGTTGAGCTCTCAGGGCAATACATGAAC
>JAUWWX010000005.1 GCA_030616665.1 archaeon
CAACATTCATTATAGCAAAGTAGAGGGCTGTAATTATGTCCACGCAGCTCAATGCGCCACCAATATGGGATGAATGGCCTTTGTGGGCCATTTTAACTATTTTTTTCCTAATCTCGGTAGCCATTTTCTGCAGGGTTTGAATTTCCATGAAAAAGCCCCAAAAGCCCCTAATTAAGGGGGGTTTCCCTAATTCTATGGTAGTACCAATTCATTAAAAAACAACTACCACCCAAATCATTTTACTGGCGGAGGGGCTTTTTTTTGGTCAGTAAAATAGTTGCAGAAGACATAAAAAAATGTGCGCAATTCCTGCGTCAAGATAGCGAAAAGCTGAGCGGCAAAACCGTTTTAATAAGTGGGGCTGCCGGTTTCATGGGCAGCTACTTCTGCGACGTAATAGCCTACTTTAATGAAAATTTTCTTGAAAAAAGCTGCAAAATAATCGCAGTTGACAATCTTATTTCAGGCAAGGAAAGCAAAATCTCCCACCTGCTTGAAAAGCCGTTCTTCAAATTCCTGAAATCAGATGTCTCAAAGCCATTGGAAATCGAGGAAAAGCTTGACTTCATAATACATGCAGCAAGCATTGCCTCCCCAACAATTTTCAGGCAAAACCCGCTTGAAACAATGGACTCAAACAGCCTTGGAACAAGAAACATGCTTGAATTAGCCAAAAAAAACAAGGTTGAGGCATTCCTTTTCACTAGCACAAGCGAGGTCTACGGCGATCCTTCACCAGAAAATATTCCAACAAAGGAAACCTACAGGGGAAACGTTTCCTGTACTGGCCCGCGTGCCTGCTACGACGAAAGCAAACGCCTTGGTGAAACCCTTTGCATGATTTACTTCACAAAATTCAATGTGCCAATAAGAATGTCCCGCTCCTTCAATGTTTACGGCCCAAGGCTTGGCTTGCACGACAAGCGCGTTTTGCCGGACTTCATGCTAAACGCTTGGAACAACCAAAACATAGTGCTATTAAGCGATGGCTCCCCAACCAGAAGCTTTTGCTACATCACTGACTCCATTAAAGCGCATTTCAAGGTTCTTTTGTCAGACGCCAACGGCGAAGTCTTCAATATTGGAAACGACTTGGAAGAAATAAGCATTCTGGAACTGGCAAGGCGCATTGTGGAAACAAGCGGCAAAAACCTCGAAGTGAAATTCAAGAAAAGCGAGGACAAGCACTACCTGACAGACAGCCCGAACAGACGATGCCCTGACATCTCAAAGATGCGCAAATTTTTCCCTGACTGGAAGCCAGAGGTAATGCTTGACGAGGGTTTGAAGAGGACCTGGCAACACTATTTGGAGGCCAAGAAATGAATATCGCGATTTTGGGCTGTGGCTATGTTGGCCTTACAACAGGGCTTTGCTTTACAGAAAAAGGCCACAAGGTAATTTGCTTTGACGTTGACAAGGCAAAGCTTGACTTGTTGCAGCAGGGTAAGCTTCCAATCTTTGAGCCAGGTCTTGAAGAAATTTTCAAGCAGGCAAAAGAAAAAGGCCTTCTCCAGGCCACATCAGACTTAAGCAATGCAGTAAAGGAAGCAGACGCAATCTTCATTGCTGTTGGTACTCCAATGAGGCAAGACAAGAGCATTGACATCTCCTTTGTGGAAAACGCAGCAAGGCAATTGGGCAATGAACTAAAGGAAAAGCAGGGCTTTCCAGTAATTGTGATAAAAAGCACTGTTGTGCCTGGCACAACACAGGAAATTGTACTGCCCTTGCTGGAGCAGGCCTCTGGAAAAAAGGCAGGCACTGGCTTTGGCCTTTGCATGAACCCAGAATTCTTGAGGGAGGGCAGTGCAGTAAAGGACTTCAACGAGCCCGACAGGATTGTTTTGGGCTGCCTTGGCGAAAAAGAAAAGGGCCTAATGCAGGAGCTTTACTCTGCCTACAATGCGCCATTTGTCTTAACCAATTTGCCTACTGCCGAAATGATAAAGTACGCAAACAACAGCCTGATTGCAACCCTAATCAGCTTTAGCAACGAGTTTGCCAACCTCTGTGAGAAAGTGCCAGGCGTCTCAGTTGAAGATGTCCTAAAGGCAGTTCACCTTGACTTTAGGCTAAACCCAATTGTTGGAGGGAAAAGGCTTAATCCAAACATTTTAACCTACCTTAGGGCAGGATGCGGCTTTGGCGGAAGCTGCTTCCCAAAGGACCTGAATGCCCTAATCCACTTTTCAGAGAAAAAGGGTTATTCCCCAGAGCTTTTGAAGAGCGTGGTTGGGATAAACCAGGAAAGGGCAGGCCACCTTGTTGAAAGGCTTTCAAAAGAGCTTGGTTCTCTGGATGGAAAAACAGTCGGCATTCTTGGCCTTGCCTTCAAGCCAGAGACAGATGATGTAAGGGAATCCCAGGCCTTAAAAATAATTCAGAGCCTTTTAGGGAAAGGAACAAGAGTTTCAGCGCACGATCCAATGGCCGTGGAAAATGCGAAAAGATTTTTTGGGAGTGAAGCGGAAAAAATTTCTTTCTTTGGGGATTTGAATAGCTTTTTGAAGGAAGAGCTTGATGCAATGGTTCTTGTAACGGCCTGGCCTCAGTACAGGGAAATTGATTTTGCTACGCTTGGCAGGGAAGTGATTCTGGTGGATGGCAGGGGCTTTTTTAACAGGGAGAAGCTGCCGGAGAATGTACGCTGTGTTTCTGTTGGCTTTAAGCCATAGCTAAGTATTTAAATCACTTTCAGGGAGTAAAGGTTATCATGGATGTAGTGATTTTCTGCGGTGGCAGGGGCACCAGATTGGCGGAAAAAACAGACGTTATTCCAAAGCCCCTTGTGCCAATTGGGGAAAAGCCAATTCTCTGGCACATTATGAAAATTTACGAAAAGTTTGGGTTCAAGCGCTTTATTCTGCCTCTTGGCTACAAAGGCGAACTGATAAAGAACTTTTTCTTGAAGTACCCTTTGCTTGATGAGTCATTTGAAATAAATTGCTCCAAGCCAATTGCCCCAAAGTACGTTGAGGACTGGGGCGTTGTGCTAAAGGACACTGGCCTTGAAAGCACTACTGGCAAAAGGCTAAACATGGTAAAGGAAGACATCAAGGGCGAAACATTTTTGCTTACTTACGGTGATGGGGTTTCAGACGTTGACGTAAGCAAGGTAATTGAATTCCACGAGAAAATGAAGAAGGAAAAGGGAACAATTGCAACCTTGACAATTTCAAGGAGAAGGCTTAACTACGGGGCAGTAAAGGAAAAGGATGGGATTGCAACAGGCTTTGTTGAAAAGCCCTTGACAGACAACTGGATAAACATTGGCTTTATGGTTTTGGAAAAGGCTGCCTTTGACTATGTGGAAGATTCTGAAATGGACTACGAGGCATTCAAAAAGATTACTGCAGAAGGAAAGCTTGCTGTGTTCAAGCACGATGGTTTCTTTGCCTCAATGGACACCTACAAGGACTATGTTGACCTAAACGAGTTGTGGAAAACCTCAAAGCCGTGGAAGGTCTGGTGAGACAATTGCCAAACGCAGAAAGCCAGGGGAATCTGGTGAGACAATTGCCAAAAAAGATTGAAAGAGTAATGCTTATTTCCCCGCCTGGAGTTGCCCTGAAGGGAAGCTTTAGGTACTGCACCGTTCCTCTTGGCTTGTCCTGTCTTGGTGCAGCGGTTGAAAAAGCCGGCTACAACACAAAGCTTTTGGACACAGTAGTTGAAGGTGTAAACCATGAGGAAAGGATTGATGACAAGAGAGTAAGGTATGGCCTTTCATTTGAAGAGCTTGAGTCAATGCTCAGCAGATACATACTTTCCTACAATTTGGGCCTTGCATTCAGGCACCCCACGCGCTTCTTCAAGCGTTTTTCCGCATTGATGTTTGGCCATTCCGGAATGATGGCAGGCTATCTTGCCTTTCTCTTGAAGAGAATGGCGCGCAAAGTAAAGAGTTGAATGTTATAAAAATGTTTCCAACATGGTTTGATTACAATGGCAAAACAAGAAATGCATTTTAACGAGAACAGCAAGAAAGGCCCTTTTTTCAATTTCTACTGGCATTTTTTGATGAAGGCAGTTGCAAAAACCCCAAAGCTTGAAAGCGGAATGACTGTCTTGGACTTTGGGGCAAGTGAGCAGCAGCTCAGGAAGTATTTGCCAAAGGACATAAACTATATCGCATACGATATCAATCCTGCCTTCAAGCCAGACATTTCTTCCCTTTCACAGTTGAAACAAAGGGTTGGCGTTGTGTTTGCATCCAATATCTTCGAGCATTTGAGTGAAGCAGAACTGCGCAAGGCAGCAAAGCAAATACTTGCCTTGAAACCTAGGTTTGTAGTGGTGGCCACGCCCAGAGAAACGAGCTGGCTGAGCATTCTGGTCAGGTTTGTCAACAGGTTTACCTTTGAGCATGGCTGGGAGCACAAGCTCGGCTGGAAGCAAATAACCCGGATTCTTTCAGAGTATTTTGAGCCTTGCGCTGTTAAAAACTTTTATTTCCTGCAGTGGATTGTTCTGTTAAAGCCAAAGAAGAGCGGCTGAGCCAGGTGTTTTAAATGCTAGAAGGCAACCAAGCAAGCAGAGGGCTTTTTTCCTGCTGTTGCTCTTGTTCCTGGCCTTTTTTCTAAGGGCCTCAATGCTTGCATCAATTATTTTTTATTCAGGTGGTTAATTTAAATTTATTTGATTCCTTATTTTGTTCTTGGCACTTTTTTGAAGGGTTTTTAGGATGCAGCTAATGCGATACCTTGGCTTGATTGGATTGGCTATTTTCATTTACATAGTTTACTCTATCGGCCCTGGCCAGATAATTGAAAGCATTTCCAAAATTGATTTGCTGCTTTTTTCTCTTGCCCTGCTTACGCTGATTCCAAGCGTTTTAATAAAGGCGTACAAGCAGGGCCTTTTGGTAAATGCCTTTGCTACAAGGCTGGGTATAGCAGAGAGTGCGAAAATCTGGCTTATTGGCTTCTTTTTTTCAATCGTAACGCCTGGGAGAAGCGGCAATCTGCTGAAAGCGTTTTACTTTGCTGACAGGGCTGCTATAAGTAGTGGAAAAGGTTTAGCGGCCGCTATCGTTGAAAGAATTTTCGATGTAGCAGTCCTGTTTCTGTTTGCCCTGCTTGGCTTTGTTATGCTTTCCTTTTACTTTGTTTTCCAGTTCGACCTGGGGCTGATTTTGCTTTTCTTTGCGGCATTTCTGCTACTTGTCTTCTTTTTTTCAAAGAAAGGCTTGGTCGAATTTTTGGGCAAGCCACTCTTCAGGTTCTTTGTCCCGAAAAGGTTTGTCAGGCAGCTAAGGGCAGGCTTTGACCAGTTCTTTGAGGGCATTGCCGTCTACAAAGCAAGGAAGCGGTTGATGCTAAAGGTTGCTCTTCTGACCATTCTTTCCTGGATTGTTATCATAGTCCAATACTATTTCGTTGTAGTGGCACTGCAAATCAACGTTTCTTTCCTATACATCTTTGCAGTAATGCCGATTGTGAACCTTTTAAGTGTGCTGCCAATCGCGTTCTCAGGAATTGGAACAAGGGGTGCTTCGCTTCTCTTCTTCCTTGGCTTGGTTGGTGCAACTGCAAGCAATGCAATTTCGTTTTCAATCCTTATCCTGCTCTTCAACCTGCTGCTGGGAGCAGCTGGCTTTGTGTTTCTCGCCAGGGGAAAGAAGGTCAGCTTCTAGTACTTTCATCTAATGAGGCTGGAAAACACGCTTGGTTTGAGCAGCAGCTACTTTGGGTTTTTTTAGGTGGCTGCTAGGCTTTCAGTTTTTAGCCAATTCAGTTTTTCTTTTCGGAGAAGACCATTACAAGGAACGGTTTTACTGTCCTCAAAAGCTTCTTTAATTCTTCTTTGTCGGTAAGGGCCCTTTTAAGCATTCTCAGAACAAACCTTGGCCTGAGGTAAAATTGTATCATGCCCTTTTTCCAGTAAGCTTTGAGTTCCTCCCTTGTGATGTTCGGCAGCGCGATAACCGGGTCAGTGTACTTTGGCTGGGTATAGGATTCTACATCGGTTTTTAAATAGCCTTTTTTCATCGCGATTTCGTATGATTCAGTTCCAGGGTATGGTGAAAGGATTGAGAGCTGCACATAGTCTGAGTCAAGCTCTTTCATGAATGCAATTGTCTTTTCAATGTCCTCTTTTGTTTCGCCAATGTTTCCAATCATAAATGCTGTGCTTGTCTGGACTTTGTATTTTTTTGCAAGCCTTATTGCATTCCTCGCCTGCTCCAATGTGATGTTCTTTTTAATAAGCTTCAATACTCTGGATGAGCCGGATTCGACTCCGAATTCTAGCCAGGCGCAGCCGCTTTCCTTCATTTTTTTGATTGCCTCCTCGTCTATTGTGTTGACCCTGCTGCTGCATCCCCACATAAGGTCGAGTTCAGCAAGCCCGTCGCAGAGTTGAATAAGCCTCTGCTTGTTTATTGTAAAGGTGTCGTCTGTGAAAATAATCTGCTTTACGCCATAGTTTTTTACGACCTGCCTTATCTCCTGCAAAACATTTTCAGCGCTTCTCTGTACAAGGGTCCTGCCCCACATCGCTTTTGAGGCGCAGAAAACGCAGTCGTTTGGGCAGCCCCTGCTTGTCATAACTGTTGTGAATGGAAACTTTATCGGCGTTTTTGAAGAAGGCCGGTATTTTTCGTTTGGAAGGAGGTGCCTTGCGGGAAAAGGCAGCCTATCAAGATCTGTGATTCTTGGCCTTGGCTCTGTAAAAACTATTTTTTTTCCCTGCCTAAACACAAGCCCTTTGACATCTTCAAGGGATTTTCCCCTGCTTAATGCCTTAACCGCTTCAAGCATTGTAAAATCGCTTTCGCCGATTGCCACGGCATCAATTTCCGGATGCCTTTCAAGCGTAAACTTTGGCAGGGCTGTTGCGTGTACGCCTCCTGCAATCACTTTGACGTTGGGCACAACCTTTTTTGCGATCCTTGCAATCTGCAGCGCTTCCCTGAAGGTGGAGGTGGTGCTTGTAACGCCCACAAGCTTTGGCTTTTCTTCCCTTATGGCTTCCTCTATTTGCGGCCACTGCATGTTGAGCACAAAAGCGTCAATTATTTTTACTTTGAATTTGTTCTTTTCCAGCAGGGCTGCTATGTAGGCAATGCCTAGGGGAGGGTAAATAGGCGAGCCCTCCCGCATGTCTCTGTAAAGCTCTATGCATGGGGGCACCAAAAGCAGCACGTCTATTTTCCCTTCTTCCATAAAATCTTTCTCTCCCTATTCCTTATTATTTTTTTTTGTTGGCAAACAAAGCCTGCTGACTTCAAGTTTTAGTACCAATTCATTTAAATTGGTTTAAGCCACTTGATTGGTTTGGTCAACATGCTTGGTTTGAGCAGCAGCTACTTTGGCTTCAAGGGCAAGTCAATCTACGATTCGGTGAAAAGCGTTTTTGATTTGGGTTTCGACGCTGTTGAGTTGGGCGCTGGCCACCGGTTTGAGGAAGACATTTGGGAAACCGTTAAAAGAATAAAAGCTGATTTCCCTGGCAAGGATTATACCATCCACGGCTTGTTTCCCCCTCAAAGGGAAAGGGCCTGGTTTAATGCAAGCCTTGGCCTGGCAAAACAGAACAAGGAAATTGTAGACAGTTTTTTTAGGGCAGGGCATATCGTTGAGGCAAAGGTTGTTTCAATTCACCCTGGCTTCACGAAAGAGATTGCTTGGCGTGATAGCAAAAATCCAATGGAAAACTTTTTGCCGCAAAAAGACCTGCTGCTTGAAAGCGCTTGGTCCAATCTCTTCAAGCTTATTGAATACTGCCTGCACCTTGCAGAGGAAACAGGCTGTGCCTTTGCAATTGAGAATGTGCCGGAACATTCTGTTCCCCTTGTTTGTTCCAGCCAGCAAGTTGAACGCGTTTTCAAACAGTTTCCCAAACTGCTTTTTTTGCTTGATTTTGGCCACGCATTGTACGAAGGCAGGCTGCAGGAATTTTTGGGCAGGTTTAGTCGGCACATTGGCCAGATGCACCTGCATTTCAGCAGACCAAAGGGAACTGCGCCAAAGGCCGATGAGCATACCCCAATAACCTCCTTTGAGCAGCTTGAGCCTCTTGGGAAGATAAGGCAGTTGAAGGAAATTCCAATAGTCTTTGAGCATGGCCTAAACGTGAGCCAGGCCCAAATCCTAAAGGAAAAAGAACTGGTTGCCAGGTTCCTTGGTTAAGCCTTGGCATGCTTCAGGCTTGCTGTTAGCAGCCACCTGCCTTAGTACATCGCTCAAAGAAATAGCTTTTTTAACTGTTCTTGGTTTCCTCTTCTTTTAGTGGGTTATCTGATGAAGATTGCGGTTATTGGCACTGGCTATGTTGGCTTGGTTGCAGGCACCTGCTTTTCTGACATGGGCAATCAGGTTATCTGCGTCGACATTGATGAAGGCAAGATTAAGGTCTTGAATGAGGGCAAAGTTCCTATTTATGAGCCTGGCTTGGAGGAACTTGTCAAGAAAAATGTTGAGGCTAAAAGGCTTTCTTTCACAACAGGCTTTGATGACGCGGTAAGGGCAAATGATGTGATTTTCATTGCTGTTGGCACGCCGCCAAAGGCAAAGGGCGATGCAGACTTGAGCTATGTTGAGAATGTTGCGAGGGGCATTGCCTCTGTCGCAAAAAAGCCGAAAATAGTTGTTGAGAAAAGCACTGTTCCGGTGCAGACCTGTGAGAGGATAAAACAGGTTTTGGACGGCAGCAGCGTGGAAGGGGTCAAACATATGGTTGTAAGCAACCCGGAATTTTTGAGGGAGGGTAGCGCTGTCTCCGACTTTTTGAAGCCGGATAGGATTGTTATTGGCACGGACAGCGAGCAGGTGAGAAAAGTGATGCAGGAGCTTTATGCCCCGCTCAAGGCAAAAATGCTTTTCACCGACATTAAGAGTGCGGAAATAATAAAGCACGCGAGCAACAGCTTTCTTGCCACAAAAATCAGCTTCATTAACGCGGTTGCAAACATCTGCGAGAAGACAGGGGCAGACATTGAAATGGTTGCCAGGGGAATGGGTCTTGACAAGAGGATTGGCTCATCTTTTTTGAATGCAGGCATTGGCTACGGAGGCTTCTGCTTCCCAAAAGATGTTGAGGCCTTTATCCGCATTTCAGAGAAGAACGGCTATGACTTCAGGATTTTGAGAGAAGTTCAGGAAGTCAACAGGCAGCAGAAGCAACTCCTTGTGAAGAAGGTTGAAGACGCCTTGTGGAATCTGAACGGCAAGACAATAGGAATTTTGGGCCTGGCTTTCAAGCCGAACACAGACGACATGAGGTTTGCCCCAAGCATTGACATCGTAAACAGGCTGGTTGAAGAGGGCGCAAAGGTAAAGGCCTTTGACCCGCAGGCCATGGAAAGGGCAAAAACGATTTTCAAGGACAAGGTACAATATTGCCAGGAAATGTACGAAGTAGCAAAAGACGTTGACGCTCTTCTTTTTCTCACAGAATGGCAGCAGTTCAAGGAAATTGACCTGGAAAAGGTGAAGAGTGCAATGAAGCAGCCATTTGTTTTTGACGGTAGGAACATGTTCAGGCCTGAGAAAATGAGGACGCTTGGCTTCAAGTATGAAAGCGTTGGCAGGTTGTAGGCGATGGTCTAAATGCAGGTTGTCATTCCTGTAGCAGGCTATGCAACAAGGCTTTATCCTTTGACAAAGGACAGGCCAAAGGCATTGCTTGAGGTCAAGGGGAAGCCTATAGTTGAGCACATCGTTAGCAGGGTAGAGGAATTGCCTGATGTAGACTGCATCTTCATTGTGAGCAATGACAAGTTTTACCCAAATTTTGAGGAATGGGCGCAGGGCTTCCAAAGCAGGATTCCAGTAAAGGTCTTGAATGATGGGACGAAGAGCAATGAGGACAGAATAGGCCAGGTTGGAGACATACAGTTTGCCATAGAGGAGGAAAAAATTGACGCTAACCTTCTTGTGATTGCAGGGGACAACCTGTTTAATTTTTCCCTTCTTCCCGCCTTCAATTTTTTTAGGGAAAAGAAGGCAATTGTAAATGCTCTTTGGGACAGCAAAAGCTTGGAAGTTGCAAGGCAGCAGGGAATTGCTGTAATCGATGACGGCAAAAAAATTGTCCTGTTCCAGGAAAAGGCCAAAAAACCAAAAAGCACCCTAACCTCGCTTGGAATCTATTTCCTCCCAAGGCAACAAGTAATGCTTTTCAAGCGCTTCATTGGAGAGGGAAACGACCCGGACAAAATGGGCTACTTCATGATATGGCTTGTCAAAAACAGCGTTTTGTACGGCTTTGTTTACACTGAAAAGTGGTTTGACATAGGCTGGCCAAGCGCGTTGGAAAAAGCGAGGGCTGAATTTGTTCCCTAACCCCCCCTCTCCGGCTTTTTTTGAGGACAATTCTATTTTTGTACCTCTTTTCTCTGCTGTAAGAACAATTAAAAACATTTTATCCCAAAAACTTCTTTTGGCTAGGCCTAGGCTAGTTTTTTTGCCTTTGCCGCATTGGAGGCCAAAAAGATGGATGTTTTGCTCATAAACCCACCCTATAACCTGGACAAAAGCATGGGCAGGCTTGCAAGAATTGTTCCAACGATAATGCCCATAGGCCTTGCCTACATTGCATCAAGCCTGCTAAAAAAAGGCATAAGCGTGCAAATCCTTGACGCCCAGGTTCACAGCTTTGAATTCAACTCTTTGAAGAAGAAGATTTTGCAGGGAAAGCCTGTTGTTGTTGGCCTGACTGCAACCACTTCCATGATTCATTCAGCTGTCCAAGTTGCAGCAATGGTTAAAAAGATAAGCAAAAAGCCAACAGTTGTTTTGGGAGGCTGCCATGCAAGCTTCATGCCAAACCAACTGATAAGGAACAAAAACATTGACGTTATTGCAAGGGGCGAGGCAGAGCTGACAATGGCCAATTTGGTCCAGGCAATCAAGGAAGGCAAGGGCCTGAAAAAAGTCAAGGGCATTACCTACATGAAAAACAACAGGATTAAAACCAACAGCCCGGCAGCATTTGTAGAAAACCTGGATGAATTGCCATTTCCAGCAAGGGAACTGCTGCCAATCAACAAGTACAGGCCGCAGCTTGACATGATGATTAGGGCCCCTGTCAGGGTTTTGCTGACAGCCAGGGGCTGCCCATTCAACTGCTTCTTTTGCGGAGGCAGATATATCACTGGCAAGAAATACAGGTATTACAGCACTGAAAAAGTCATGAGTGAAATAAGGCTTTTGATAGAAGAGTATGGAGCAAGGCAGCTGATTTTTCAGGATGACAACTTTGTGGTGAACAAGCAGAGAACCGAAGAGATATGCCATACCATGATTGAAAACGGCTTCAACAAGAAAGTGCTGTGGGCATGCGAAAGCAGGGTGGACGCGGTAACCCCTGAACTGCTCAAGCTAATGCACAGGGCTGGCTGCAGGATTATTTCCTATGGAATTGAAACAGCTAGCCAAAGGCTGCTCAACATACTGAAAAAGGACATCACTGTAGAGCAGTCAAGGAACGCTGTCAAATGGACAAAGCAAGCCAAGATTGAATGCAGGGCAACATTTATGATTGGCATCCCAACAGAGTCAAGGGAGGAATCGCTTGCAACAATTGAGTTTGCAAAACAGCTTGACCTTGACATGGCAAAATTCTCCATTGCAACGCCCTACCCTGGCACTGAATTCTATGAATTGGTCAAGGGCCAGATTGGCAGGAGGGACTGGATAGAATACAATGCCCTGTCAGGCTTTACTGAAAACGATGTCATTTACGTTGCAGATGGAAGGACAGCAGAAGAGCTTGAATCTCTCCAAAGAAGGGCGATGAGGGAATTTTATCTCAGGCCCAAAATAGTTTTCAGGTTGCTGGGAAGGATAAGAAGCTTTCAGCAGATAAGGGATTACCTGATTAGCGCAAAAGTGCTTCTTTCAGGCGTGGTCAGGGACAGGGGTGAAAAGCAGGCAGTGTAACCAGTCAAAACAGCTTTGTCTACGGCTTTGCCTACTGCAAGAAATGGTTTGACATAGGCTGGCACACTGCTTTGGAGAGGGCAAGGCAGGAATTCGGGCCATAGCAAATCCAAACAATTAAAAAGCGTTTTTGTGTAAAAAATTTTTCAAGGTGCATTCTCTTGTCTGTTTTGATTTCTATTGTAGTTCCGGTCTACAACGAAGAGAAGAACATTAGTATCCTATACAGAAAAATAAAAGCCGCGTTTGCCAAGATGCCGGGCAAGGACTTTGAGGTAATCTTTGTAGATGACGGCAGCACAGACGCCAGCCTTAGCGAAATTAAGAGGCTGGGCAGGAAGGACAAAAGGGTAAAAGAAATAGCCTTTACGAGAAATTTTGGCCAGACCTTTGCTTGGGACGCAGGAATAAGGCTTTCAAAGGGCAGGTACATTGTCACAATTGACGCAGACCTGCAGAACGACCCTGCAGACATAAAGCTGCTTTACGACAAGCTTCTAAAAGGCTACGACGTTGTTTCAGGCTGGAGGGTCAAAAGGATTGATTCCCTTTCAAAAAAGTTTTTTTCCTCTTACGCTAATGCCCTGAGAAGGCTTTTGATAAAGGAAGAAATTCACGACAGTGGCTGTTCACTAAAGATTTACAAAAGGTAGTGCTTTGACGGACTTGAGCTGTTTGAGGGCATGAGGCGCTTTATCACCGCAGTCATGCTGATGAGGGGCTTCAAGGTAGCCGAAGTGAAAGTAAGCCATTACCAAAGAAAGTTTGGGGAAACAAAGTACGGCCCTGGAAGGCTTGTGACAGGCTTCCTCGAATTGTTAATGATTGTTTTCCTGATGAAATACAATTCAATGCCCTTGAGGCTGTTCGGAAGCTTGGGCATTTTAAGCGCTGCAGCAGGCACGCTGATAGGGCTGTATTTGACCATTGAGAAGCTCTTCTTTGGGACCGCGCTTGCCGGCAGGCCGCTGCTCTTGCTAGCAGTCCTGCTTGTCATCCTCGGCATACAGTTTATCATCTTCGGCATATTTGCAGAGCTGCTTTCCAAGATATACTTCAAGGTAGGAAACAGCAGGCCGTATGTGATAAAGGAGGCAACAGCATGAATATTGCAGTAACAGGCGGAGCAGGCTTCATTGGAAGCAATTTGTGCGATTTGTTGGTGAAGAAAAACCATAATGTTCTGTGCATTGACAACTTCCATGACTACTACAGCCCAGAGAAGAAGAGGCAAAACATCCGGGAATTGATGCAGAGCAAGCTTTTCGAGTTGTGTGAATGTGACGTCAAAAATGCAGGACAGCTGACACGGGTCTTCAAGCAAGGCAAAGTTGAAGCAGTTGCACACCTTGCCGCCGTGCCTGGTGTGAGGCAAAGCATTGAAAAGCCTTTACCCTACCTGAACAACAACATTGTTGGAACAATGAATGTGCTTGAGGCCGCGAAAGAATGCAAAGTAAAAAAATTCGTTTTTGCTTCAAGCAGCAGCGTTTACGGTGACAGCAAAAAAATTCCTTTCGTTGAAACAGACAAAGCGGACAGCCAGCTTTCCCCATATGCTTTCACCAAAAGGAGTGGCGAGCTTCTCTGCAGAACCTACCACAACCTCTACGGCCTGCCTGTTGTCTGCCTCAGGCTTTTCACAGTTTACGGGCCGAGGAACAGGCCTGACATGGCTGTCGGAAAGTTTGCAGAAATGATTTACAGGGAAAAGCCACTGCCTATCTACGGCTCAACAAGCTTGGAGAGGGACTACACCTTTGTTGCTGACGTAACCGCTGCAATTCTTGCTGCCTTGAATTCTGATTTGGGCTTTGAGGTAATAAACATCGGGAACAGCAGGCCAGTCCCAATCAGCAGGATTGTTTCGCTGCTTGAGGCAGGCATTGGAAAAAAGGCAAAGCTGGAAAACGTGGGCTTCCAGAAAGGCGATGCCAAGGCTACCTGCGCTGACATAAGCAAGGCAAAGAAATTGTTTGGCTACTCTCCAAGCATTTCAATCGAGGAAGGCATTGAAAGGTTTGTTGGCTGGTATTTGAAGAGCAGGAAAACAGCGGGGAAGAGAAAATGGTTGTAAGTGCAAACCAGCTTTCAAGGGCTATGCTGATTTCCAACTGGAAAGACTTTAAGGCATTTTCTTTTCCTAAACTGGTCGAAAACGCAGGGGGTGGAAAAAGTGATAAAGGGATACGGTGAAGACGACTTCCACAAGCTTAGGGCGCGGAACAGAATGTACTACCCGGTCTACTTGGAGAAAATGGCTTTTGTTAGAAAGTTCCTCCAAGCCAACGCCGTTGGAAAAAAGGCTGTTGACATCGGCTGCGGCGAAGGTCTTTTGGTTGAAGAGTTTAGGAAGAAGGGGTTTGACATAACTGGGGTGGACAAAACCCATTGCTCCGAAAGCGTGGAAAGGGGCAACATAACAGGCCTGCGCTTTGAGGACTCGGCTTATGATATCGTGCTATGCCTTGACGTAGTGGAGCATTTGCCTTTTTGGAAGCAGCGAAAGGCGTTCGGAGAAATAAGGCGCATTCTAAAGCCGGGTGGGGTTGCCCTGGTTACTTTGCCAAACCTCGCTCACTTGGCGTCAAGGGTTTCGCTTCTTCTAACAGGAAAGTTTATCAGGGCAAGCACTATTGAAAGGCATGTTGGCGGAAGGCCAATATCCGAGTTCCTCAAACTAATTGAGGACGCGGGCTTGGTTGTTGTGAAGAGGAAGGGTTTTTTTCCAACGCTGCCTGTGATAAGCCTTTTTACTTACCTTTTTCCGAGCAGGGTTTTCCCACTGCACTGGGTTGAGAACCGGCTGTTTGCCTACCCAAACTGGTGCATTTTCAACATTTTGCTGCTCAAGCGCAGGGGTGTTTCCAAATGAGTTTAATAAGCCTTGCAAAAAGGCAAATTGCCAACATGAGCATTTTCGACGCCTGTTCTGTAACAGACTTAGCCAAAAACGCGGTGTCTTTTTCAATAGACTACTATTTAAGGAACGGAAAATGCTTTCCTCCACTAAACATAGCCTGGTTCCTTACCATGCGATGCAACCTGTCC
>JAUWWX010000146.1 GCA_030616665.1 archaeon
CACTAACAATAAGCTTTGACGTGAACGACAGTGGCAGTGGCGTAAACATTTCAACGTTGGCGTTGTTTGTTAATGGAGAGGAAAAAACACCTTCTACCGAGGAATTTAGCGGTAATTACTATGCAAGCTGGACTCCTAGCACCGCCCTTTCGGACGGCATAGTATCAGTTGGGGCAAGGGTTGAAGACAACAGCGCAAATGCTACTGACGAAAACTGGAGCTTTACCGTTGACACAGTAGCACCAACCCTTGACGACATATCAGTTGACGATTACACTGATGACAGCACTCCAAGCATCTCACTAGAGGAGGTCTCAGGAAACCCAAGCCATATGGCCCTACGCTGCAATGGTGGTGACTGGAAAGGGTGGCAGACATACTCTGACACAGTCACCAATTTTAACATAATCAGCCCGGATTACGGCTGCCTTGACGGAGACGAGGGAAATGTAACCATTCACCTTAAACTAAGAGATGAAGCAGGCAACGAATCAGGCCAAGAGAATGATTCCACTGTCTATGATAACAGCAACCCGAATACGCCGGAATTGGATAGTGCAACAGGCTATGATGAAGAGGTTGAGCTGGACTGGGACGCTGTTTCAGACGATGGCCCAAGCGGCATAAAGGAGTACGTGATTTACAAGAACGGAACACAGGTTGACACTACAGACAACACATACTACACTGTTGAAGACCTAACCAACGGCACAGAATACGACTTCAAAATAAGGGCAAGGGACAATGCAGGAAACATGTCTGGTTACAGCAACGAACTGGAAGCAACACCTAGAAGTGGCGGAACAGCTGGCGATGACACGCCTCCGTACCTGAACTGGGAGCTGCCGAGCGGTAACAATAGGGATAATTTGAGTGGGGAAGTAACCCTGAAGGTTTGGTGCTATGATGACGAAAGCCTTCTTCATCCAATCAGGTTTTATGTTGATGGTGGAAGCGTGCCTATAGGAAGCGATGGAAGCGCTTTGGGCGAGCGGTACAGCATTGACTGGAATACTGAAACCGTTGCTGACGGAACCCATACCCTGAAGGCACTGGCAAAAAACAGGAGCGGAAACGAGGACGATGACACAACAATTAAAAAAATTACAGTTACAACCGACAATGGCATTGACGTTTTTTCAACAGGCGATCAGGATGACGCCCAGGCCGCAATCGACGAAGCTGACGACGCGAAGGAAGCCGCTGCTTCCCTGTTTGCTGACTTTGATGCTGTTGGTGCTTCGCCCAGCAGCGAAGCTGCATCTCTTCTTTCTGACGGCTCATCGCTGTTGGAAGACGCCCAGGACCTGTTCGACGATGAGGACTACGAGGGAGCTGAGGAAAAAGCCCTGCAGGCAAAGGAAAAGTTTGATCAACTTGTTGGAAGGCTCTCAATCAGCGACTACGGCGAAGGCTAGGAATACGTTTACAACGAGGAGCACCTTGAATTGCTGCTGAAGGGACTTGGCTTCAGCCAAGGCCTTGTTGACGAAGTAAAGGAAACGGTTGAAGACTACACTGTCAACAGGAGTCTTTCCGTAAAAAGGGTTAAGGAGAAATACAGCAGCTTCTACAAGGTCGTTATCACAGTTACTGTGAAAAACGATTCAGGTGAAGCAAAGCAGGTGAAGGTAATAGAGGTAATTCCAAAAGAATTTGCTGAAAGCGCCTCACACATTTCGGGTGAGGGATTTGAAGTCATTGTTGACGACCCTGTGCTTGAATGGACCATTGAATTGGAGCCAGGCGAGGAAGCCGAAATCGTTTACTTTTTGAAAGATGACTTGACGGCAGAGGAGGCAGGCGAACTGCTTGAATCAGCTGTTTTGAGCAAGTTTGCTGTTCCGCCTGTGCTGGTAAAGCCAGACACTGAAATTGCGGCTGAAAGCTTTTCTGGAGCAGTAGTAGGCCTTTTCGTTTTGGGAGCAGGGCTTGAATGGCTTGGCTGGATTGTGCTTGCGGTAATTGTTGTGGCTGCAGCGCTGCTTGCCTTCAACTATTTGAGGGGCAGGGAAAGGGAAGGCAGTGGTCTTGGTGCCTCAATACCAAGAACGGGGAGCGGCGGCTTTTTCGGCAGGCTCGGCTTTGGGAAAAGGGAAGAAAAGCCCCAGGGCCCAAAATGGCAGTACAGGGGCTAAGCAATCGATCCTGGAAAAGGTAAAGGATATTAAGGAAATTGCCCCCTATTTTTATTGGGGTTTTGCCTTTGGGAGTAGTCAACGTTATTGGGGCCGGTCCTGTCGGCCTGCACTGCGCTGCTATGCTGGCAGAGGAGGGCTTTGATACAAGCGTTTTTGAAGAGCACTCGGCCATTGGAAGGCCTGTCCAGTGCGCAGGGCTTGTTTCAAAATCCGGCATTGAACAGCTTGGAGTAGAGCTTGGCAACAGCGTTGTAAACGAGGTCAGGGGCGCAAGGATTTTTTCGCCCGGTGGGGAAATCATTACCGTTGAAAGGAACGAAGCCGTTGCATACGTAATCGACCGCTTTTTGTTCGACCAAATGTTTTACAAGAAAGCCAAAAGGCTCGGCTGTGAAATAAGGACTGAGAGCAAGCTGATTGACATCAAGAGCAGCGGCCTTTTGCAAAGCAAAAGCCCGGGAAACATTCCTGGCGGCAGCAGCCTCTTCCTGCAGAGCAAAGGACACGGGGAATTGCTTAAGTCAAAGATAACGGGTGGGGCAGACGGAGCCCACAGCGTTGTCAGGCACAGTGTTTTTCCAGGCCTG
>JAUWWX010000127.1 GCA_030616665.1 archaeon
CTTTTGCAAAGCAAAAGCCCTGAAAACAGACTAGAGGGCAGCAGCCTCTTCCTGCAGAGCAAAGGACACGGGGAATTGCTTAAGTCAAAGATAACGGTTGGGGCAGACGGAGCCAACAGCGTTGTCAGGCACAGTGTTTTTCCAGGCCTGTTTGAAAAGGATTTTGTGCACGCACTGCAGATAAAGGCAGAGGGAAAATTTGAAAAAGACCTTGTTGAAATGCATTTTGGGGAATTTGCGCCAGGCTTCTTTGCCTGGGTTGTGCCGCTGTCAAGCAGCATTGCAAGAATCGGGTTGGCGGTAAGGCCTGGCAGGAGCGCAGCAAGTTCTATGAGGGATTTTTTGCAGCAGAAGCAGCTTAACATCAAGACAATGAGCAAGAGCAGCGCACTTATCCCAGTAGCCCAGCCGGCCAAACGGCTTGTAGCAGGCAGTGTGCTGCTTGTGGGAGACGCAGCAGCCCAAACAAAGGCAACAACCGGGGGAGGCCTAGTTTTTGGCCTGAAGGCTGCCGAGGCATGCGCTGAAACCATTGCAAACCACTTAAAGCACAGGCACAGTCTTGAAAACTATTCAAAAAACCTGCAGCAGCTAAACAAAGAACTTGCAATGCACTGGAAGATTTATTCATACGTTCAGGGGCTGAGGCCAGGCCAGTTTGATTCCCTCTTCCGGAAGGCAAGGGATGCAGGAATTGAGCGCTTTTTGCAGGAATACGGCGACATGGACAACCCAAGCGCGTTCATGAGAAAGGTTTTGTTCAAGCCAAAGATGTGGGGTTTGCTTCCAGCCGTGCTGAAAGCAATTTGAAATCCAATTAAGCCAATTACAGCATGGCCTGCCCTGCCTCGGGTTCGCCCATAATTTGCCCAAATGCAGCAAAACAAGGGAAAAAGAACAAAAATACCGGTCTTTGCTTTCCAAACACCCTTGTTGGGCAAAATGTTTGCTTTCCAAAACAGGTGGCTTTAAATAAAAGGTTGCACTTATTAATGAACGGGTTTTATCACCCCCGGATTCTGTAACAGGAAGGCAAAAAGGCAAAGGAGGAAAGAAAAAACAACCCTAATTTTTTTCTTTCCTCTTTCAATTTTTCTTGGAAAAAAAGCCAGGAACAATATGCTTAAATCCACTCTGTGGCAGGTAATACCTATTGAAATTGCCTCTCAGGTGAATTGGGTTGGATTTGGGAAAGTACATCAAGAGGAACAACGCAAAGGCCGCAGAACAGTACCCAATTGAAAGGCGCTGCCTTCAGTGCGGCAACCTGCTTAGGAACGAAGGAGAGCCAATCTACTACCAAAGGTTTTGCTCAAAGACCTGCAAGGAACGCTACGTTGGAATGCCGCTGGAAGACTAATGCCCTTAGTAAAAGCGTTTCCACAAAAGCCGAAACAAGGGCAAAGGTTTAAAGCACTTGCAGCAAAAAGCTGGCTGTAGAAAACAGCAGCCAACAAAACCCCCAAAAAAAACCTAACCCTTAACCGCGGCCGCGCTTTTCCTAACAACAACACCACAGCTTGCCACAGCAACAGCCACACAAAACAAAAACTCTGCAAAGCCCGCCACCCCCAAGAAAGTATTAAATATGAGAAAGCCCTCCTTCTTACGTCCTTCTCACATAGTTGGGGGTTGTTGATGGACAGAAGCAAGGACAAGCTGTTAAGCGAAAGCGTGGGCAAAACAATTTCTGTCTTCTACAACGACACCCTTAACACTGTTTCATTCAAGGTAGGCAAATTTTTGGACTTCGACAGATTCAGCCTAAAAATTCTTGAAAACAACAACCACCAAGCCACCATAATCCCAAGAAACAAATGCATCAGAATCGAATTCGGGGGTGAAAGGCAACATGTTCATGCTACAGCAAGGCAGGCATAACACAAAAACAACCACGCTGTTCCTCCTCCTAGCCATCTCACTCAGCGCAATCGTGCTGCTTGCATACGCAAACGACCTAAACAACGGAAACACGCTTGACGGCAATGGCCTGGGCTGCACAATAGTCTGCAAGAATGACACTGACTGCGATGACAATAACAACCTTACAGCCGACACCTGCAATGATGCAAACACCTGCAATGCTGCCTGTGCCAACACGCCCTGCGACATTGCCTGCAGTGCCGATTCTGACTGCAACGACAACAACAACTCAACCACTGACAACTGCAACAACCCCAGCACATGCGATGCTAATTGTTCAAATAGTGCCTGTGTCATCAACTGCACATCCAATTCTGGCTGCGATGACGGCAACATTCTTAGAACATACTCATGCGACAATAATGGCACTTGTTCGGCTGCCTGCTCTTTTACTGTTTGCGAGGTAGAGTGTTCCAATGACGACGACTGTGACGACGGCCTTGCTTGCACAACCGATTCATGCAGTGATGCCGGCACCTGCAGTGCTTCCTGTTCAAATACTGAAATAGTTGCCTGTGTTGACGATGATGGCTGTTGCCCCACAGGCTGCAATGCCGGCAATGACAATGATTGCAGTGCGTCCTGCGGCGATGGCACTTGTGATGCAGGAGAAGGCTGTGCCTCTTGCCCTGCTGACTGCAGCTGCACAGGCATTCAGGTTTGCTGCGATTCCGCTTGCGTAGACCCGGATTGTGTGGAAGGCGGCTGTGATGATGGTAACAGCCTTACTGTTGACACCTGCTCTAATCCAGGCACTTGCGATGCAAACTGCAGTAACACGCCCTGCTCTGTTGCCTGCGACAGCAATTCTGACTGCGACGATTCAAACAGCGAAACAATTGACTTCTGCAACAACGCTGGAACATGTGACTCATACTGCACAAACATTGAAACCACATTAGGACAGGCGCAACAACAAGGGCAAGGCCAGTGCGGAAACGACCAAATCAACCAAGACGAAGCATGCGACGGCAACAACCTAGGAGAAAAAACATGCCAAACCCAGGGCTTTGAATGCGGCACACTTGCTTGCACGGAAGACTGCAAAGCATTCGACACAAGCGCATGCTACAACATAGCATGCCTTAACGATTTGAACTGTGACGACTCAAACCCAGAAACAGAGGACACGTGCGAAAACCAGGGAACATGCCAAGCAGAATGCACTCACACTTCCTCTGAACCAAGCCAGCCAAGGCAGCTAAACTTCACCGAAATTTCAAACGACGAACTGGAAATAACAGCAGGCGGAGAAAC
>JAUWWX010000151.1 GCA_030616665.1 archaeon
AGCGCAAGTGAATTTTTACGATTTTTTTGATTGCCTAATTTTTGAGGGATTCTATTCATAATGAAACACATGCAATCAAATAACAACTCCTTACGGGCTCAGGCAAAATCAAACACTATTTAGATGCTTTCACTGTAAGAATAGAGTTTCTGAAGAGGTCAATTCTTACAGGAATTGTTGGAATGATACGCAGAAGAGGTGCGAAGTTCTCTACAAACAGGAAGGTGTTTATTTTAAGGGTCTTGTATTGATATGAGGTTCTTGTTGGTGATTGTCTGGCTACCAGGGACTGCTCGTTTTCAAATTCAAATCAATTATTTTCAGAAGACGGTTCGAGTATGACCCCAGACTCGACAGACAGGCGATGAGCCAACACTACTATATCAGCCTCCTCAGGAAATCCGGTAATTTGCAACGGAACCTCAGATACCAATTGGCCTTCAACTTGTGATTGAGTATTGTCTTGCAGGACATCTGGGTCATAACGATTGGTCAGGAACCATATCTGTTGATTACGGCTACCACGCCAGAGCAGAGACTTATCGGCTAGATTTTGAATAAATGGGCCGTCTACCAAAATATCAATTTGCTGTAGCAGGTTTCTCACTGCCCGGGTGTGGCACTGACAAATATTCTCATACGTCCAGCCGGTGAAAACCATTACAGACAAGCTGTCTTTTCTGACGGCATGGCACAAACGACTCACTGCTGAGGCCTGTTCGAAAGGCTCACCTCCACTGACTGTTAACCCTTCAATACCAGGTATTGCGAGGATATATCTTGCTAACTCTTCTGGATCTATCAGGATTTTGGGGTTGTGTGAGTGTGTTAACGGATTGCTACATCCAGGACATTGCTGACTGCAACCCTGTGTCCAGACTACTGCACGTGCTCCCGGCCCGTTGACACAGGATACCGGTATAACTGCATGAATATTTAAAAGTGAACAGGATTTTTTATGATTGAGCTTTGTCATAGTTATTAACCTCCGTTAATTCAAACGCGATTTCATTCATTCCGGCGGGCACATCAACCGATAGTTGTCGCCCCGGCTTTAGCTGGTGCTCTCGATCAAACAGGAAGTTTGCCAAAGGATTGATAAGGTCGCGTTCGATTATATTGATCAGATCACGACCGCCGCAGCTTTGCTGGTTTTGAGCGTCGAGCCAATCAACACAAGCATCAGAGACATTGAAGTGCAAACCAAAACGCTCATGCAGATTTTCTTTCAGGCCGCCCAGTTTGGTTCGGACAAGCTTTCGGCGAATATCAGGGGCAGTTATGAAATTGAAGACGACAATGTTGTTTTCACCGAGTCGGGTAAGTAACTCAGGTCTTCCTAAGCCCCCGTTTTCCCTGGCATTCTTGAAATACTCTGAGACCATTTCTTTGAAATGAGCTTGATGAGAGGCAACGTCTAATTTGGGGTTGGCTTTATCTGCCCCGATGTTGCTGGTGAAGATTATCACTGTTTCGGAAAAATACGTTGTTTCACCTCGACCGTCTGTTAGACGACCATCCTCAAGTATCTGCAGGAATTTATCGAGGACACGCCCATTGGCCTTTTCTATTTCATCAAAAAGAAGTACACAGAATGGTCTTTGCCGGACGGCATTAGTCAACTGGCCACCTTGCTCGAACCCTACATAGCTTGGAGGTGCTCCAACAAGACGCTGGGCGTCATGTTCCTGACTGTATTCACTCATATCAAAGCGGACGCAGGCATTTTCGTCACCAAACAGAAATTCTGCTGTGGCCTTGGCAAGCTCAGTTTTTCCAACACCTGTTGGGCCAACAAAGAATAATATTCCTCTGGGTTTTTTACGGTCTGAGGAGTGATGCAAACCTCCCAGGCCCATATAGGCTCTTTTCAGCATCGTAGAAACTGCTTCTATTGCCATATCCTGTCCTAATACTCTTTTCTTTAGTTCTTCTGTTACGTTACATAGCTTCTGGCGATCTAAATCTTCCCAAGGTGAGTGCTGCTGACCGAACTTGTAGAGATTTATAAGCTTGTCAGGACGTAGTTTTTCAGGTAGCTGTCTTGAAAGTGCCAGCAGGTTCTGTAAGTCTGTCGTTGTCAGGCCATCACAAAGGTCAGCCATTTTGTCGATTACCGCTTCGCAGGTAGTGTATTTATAAGCTGGTTGTCCCGGCGCTGCTTTTGGCTCAGCTACATTCAGGTCCCTTTGATTTTGCGTAATGTAATCAATACGCTGGGCACGATTTGGTCTTGGGATTGTAATCACCTTTATTCTCGCGTTGTTCTGATAAAGTGTTGCTGGCAGACTGGCCAAATTGGGTGTGATGATAATTAACAGGCCCTTTGATCCCTTTGAGGCATCCATACATGCTTGAATGGCGGATTGTTCAGCAACCGCCTTGGCAAGCACCGTCAAAAACTGCCGTTCGTTAGGATCCTGATGTGCGGCATTTCCTATGAGATGTTCGGTCCAGTCAAGAATAAAAACCGAACGTTCGATAGAATGCGACAGCACCTTCCGCATCGCAGCAAAGGCTTCCTCAGGCTGTACGTACAAGCCACTTGCCTGGTCTGGATTGGATTGTCTGTTGTCACTTCCATCATCATACTGTTGGGCATGGTTCGCCTTTTG
>JAUWWX010000050.1 GCA_030616665.1 archaeon
AAGCTTGGCAGACAAAAGCCTTTTGGACGAATTGAATGCGAAAACCTGCCAGACGATTGATATGCTTGTGAGAACTGAAGGAAGCCCCAATGACTGGCAACAGCACGGTATCAATGAGGCAAGAGTAATTGGCCTTGCGAAAAGGGACAGGGCGCTTGACAGCGAAAAGGTCGCAACCCTTACTAACCCGGTCAATGGATGGGCAAAAGATTACGGCAGCGAAGATTATAACAGAGTAAAGTCACTCTTATTAATCGGTTACGACTACTATTTCAGAATAGTGGATTCAGAAGGTATGCCGCTTAAAGAAACAGACCTGCCAGACCAAGCCGCAAGGGAGAGAATGGCGAATGTAAGCGTGAAAAGGATTGTAAACTTTGATGGAGGAGAGGCAATTGCAGAACTCACGATTTATTACCCGCAACGATAGAGGAATGGCAATGTCGATTGACGCACTGCTTGCAATCGTGCTATTCCTAGCAATGATTGCATTTTTGTCGCTTGAGCCAGTAAGCGAGATGCCTACAACGCAACCAAGGATTGCACTAAACCAGCTGGTTGACGATGCGGTTGCGGCAATGGACAGCACTGGCTTCATAATGCAATCAATAGAAAGCGGTGATGCAGGCCCGATAGAAACCAGGCTGCAGGGCCTGCTAGCAGAAAATATTGGATTCAGGCTTGAAATGCTTCAATACGAGTCAACGCTTGACGAGCCAGGCAGCCAGTGCAGAACCAATAAAGACTTTGAAACATGCTTTCCGAACTTGCCAACAGAGTTTTTCACAGTGGGAGAAGAAATCCCAGCGGATAAGGAGGTATTCCACGGAAGAAAAATTTTCATAAAAAAGGAGCCAGGTGACTGCATACTGGAAGAGGGAATTTTCCAAAAAAAAGCAAAGGAATTGGTTGCATTCTTCCAGGGAAACCACGCCCCGGAAGCAAGGGATGTAAACATAACCAGCACAGGCTGCCCAAGCGAGAGGAGCCCCTGCCCAGTGGCAGGAGACACGATGAGCTGCTGCTATGCCTTCTACGATGAAGATTCTGACCTGGAAGTGTTTCCGCCTGAATTCAAGTGGTACAAGTACGATGGTGAGGCAACTGAGGGCGATAAATGGATTCTGCAAACAGGCCAAAAAGCGCAGACTGTTGTCCTGGGCGGCCTAGATGACGGCAACATGTGGAAGTGCAGCGTTAAGGTAAAGGATGACAGCGGGGAAACAGCAACAGAATGGAGCCAGGACAGCAACAGCCCGTTTGCAATAGTTGATGGCCCATGCTTTGTTTTTGACTCAAGCTTGAGCCCTGAACCAATGCAGTGCGGTGTCAGCAGCAATGCAAGCTTTACTCTCTCAGCCGAAGTTGGAGGAAGAAAAAGCCCTGTTGACATAATGTTGTTAATGGACAGAAGCGGAAGCATGAGCTGGCTGGATTACTACAGTGGTGCGTCAGGAACTGAGAGGAGTGTTTTCACAGACAGCGACAGCAACACTGCATATCTTGGCACTAGCAGCTATGTTTACAAAATTGACGTGAACACGGAAAATGGCGAGTTGATATACAGCGGAAGCAGGACAGGCATTGAGGATGCCAGAAGCCTCTATGTTGATGATGATTACGTCTTTGTTGCCGATGACTATGCTGGTTTAACTGCGCTAGACAAGGATAGCATGGGCATAATCAAGACAATAGGGGACATTACTACAGCAGAGGGCATTACAGGCCAGGGAGACAACGTTTATATTGCGGCTACTGGAATGACAACAATAACCAGGATAATTGATGAAAGTGCAAAGGTAACAGGCCTTCCGGAAGAGCAAGAACAAGACAAAAACTCGCTTGACTGCACAGGCGGCTACATGAGCATAGGCAACGTAGACTGGGGAAGCCAAGCAGGAACAATATCCTTCTGGGTAAAAAGAGACTCAAAAAGCGACAACGACAGGTTCTGGGGGCAACACAACGACATGGAAATAAGGTACAGGTTTGGTGACTTGACACTTGACTGGGGTGTTTCAAGTGGAAGCAGTTCTGAAACCATCAGGGTGGACGACCCATTGGACGAGACAGGAAAATGGTATTTTGTTGCCGTCGCGTGGAACGAAGCCACAAACGATCTCTACCTGTATGTGGGAGATGAAGATTCCCCGCCAACAGAGGTGGCGCACAACAACGATTGGACTTACACAGTTTCAGATGAAGGCATAGCCTTTGGAAACTGGTTTATGAGGTCAGGCTCAGGATATGGTGAAGCAGTAGACGGAAAAGGAGAAGAACTAAGATACTATAATACAGACAGAAGCCTGGCAGAAATACAGAGCGACTACAAGCAGGAGCTTGCAGGAAACGAAACAGACCTTGTTTCCTACTTCAAACTAGACGGCGATTTCACAGATTTTGGGCCTGCTGGAAGCCCTGCCTCTGCCTCAGGGTCAACAAGCTGGTCAGATGATACGCCTCTTGGCTTGGCTGTGGAAATAGAGGAACACTCGCTTGATTGCACAGGAGGCTACATGATTGTAGGCAACGGCAATGTGGACTGGGGCAGCAACAGGGGAACCATTTCATTCTGGGTTAAGTTTGACAATGTTGGAGAGAGGATGTGGGGCCAGCACAATTACATGGAGACCAGGTTTAGCTGGTCCAGCCTTGTCTTGGATTGGGGAGGCAGCAGCTCATTGACTACCAGCAACCCCTTTGAAGCAGGCAAGTGGTATTTTGTTGCCATTGTGTGGGATGAGGTCAGCGATGATTTGTACCTATACGTTGGAGATGAGGACAATGAGCCCTCACAAATAGCCTACAACAGCAATTGGACGTCAAGGGTCTCAACCCAGGGGGTTGAGCAAAACAGGTTTATGAGGTCTGGCTCAGGCTATGATAGTTCGGTAGACGGAAAAGGCGATGAGTTGAGGTACTACAACGTTGACAGAAGCCTGGCAGAAATCCAAAGAGACTACAGGCAGGAGCTTACAGGGAACGAGCCCGACCTAGTTTCCTACTTCAAGCTCAACGAAGACTTTACAGATGCCGGGCCAGCTGGAGACAACGGTTCAGCTGTTGGCTCAACCAGGTGGTCGGAGGACACGCCAATGCCATTGTTGGAGGGGGAGGCACACATAGGAAAGGATTCGAGTGAAAGCTGGGCTGCCCAGTCATTCAAGCCAAGCATAATACTTATAACCGAAGCATCCCTTCCACTGACCAAAATAGGTAGCCCAAGCGGGGATATTACAGTGCATGTCAGGAGCACAATAGACGGCAGTGACCTGACAAACGGAACAGTAACAATCAGTGGGAGTGATATACCGCAGAATTTGGGCTGGGTTTCGGTAGATTTTCCTGGCCAGGGAGTCAGCGTTAACACTGGAAGCACGTACTTCATTGCGCTTACAACAACAGGGCTTGACTCAGGCAACTATTTCATTTGGGGCAGCGTAACCTCCACAGAAGACATATATTCTGATGGAACGCTGTGGGAATGCACTTCAAGCGATGAATGCACTGAAAGGCAGCCCCCAAACCAAGTAGAGTATGAGGATGCAGGATTCCAAATCTACTACGAGGGGCCAAGCCCTGCCGGGCTTGTCATAATAGACAAGGGCAGCCCAAGCCCAAGCAACTGGCATGTTGAAGGCAGCCTGCATGACACAGGCAGTGGAGTCATACAAGGCAATGACATTGCTGTATCTGGAAACTATGCATATGTGACAGACGCGTCAAGTCCGGCATTTGAAGGCTTCCTCAGCATAAATGATGCAATAAGCGTTGCGGTTTCAGGAGACTATGCATATGTAGTAGAAGAAGACACCGGCCTGCACGTTGTAAACGTGCAAGACAAGTCAAGTCCGGTTATTTCAAAAACCCTAAGCGATTTGGCAGAAGTGCAAGACGTGCATGTTGACGGGACAACGGCCTATGTGACTGCCAATAATACTGGCATAGGTGCAACCGAAAACGGGCTACACCTCATTGACATAAGCGAGCCTGAAAACGCTTCACTGATTGAGACATTCTACTTTCCCTACGGCAGCCTTGGCAGGCTCTATGTTGGAGAAAAGTTTGCTTACCTTATAAATTCGCAGTACGGCTTAGTGACAATGCACAAACTGTTTGGCCCAAAAATAAACATTTCAAGGGATGCCGCAAAAGAGTTTGTCCTGTTTGAGGACTGGAACGCCCCGGAGGACCAGATAGGCGTTGCAAGCTATGGCGGCATCAGCGCAACCTTGAACAGCCAGCTGCTGGCGGCAAGCAGCGAAAACAAAGAGACTATAAACAGCCAAATAGACCTAATCATGGCAAACGGTGGCACGCCAATGTACCTTGGCTTGCGGAAAGCGCTTGACGAATTGGAGGACAACGGAAGGGAAGACGCAGTCCAGTTCATAATCATGCTTGCTGACGGGCAAAGCAGCCAAAATTTTGACACCTTCGTTAAACCAGAGGTTTCCCCCAGGGCAAGGAACAATGAGGTATACATTTTTACAATCGGCTTTGGTGGGGACGTTGACGAATCACAGATGCTGTGGATAACTGAAAACGCGTACTGCCCCGATGGCTTGGGAGGGCAAGACTGCGGTACATACCACCACATAGCAGACCCTGAGGCATTGAGTGAGGTTTATGAAATAATTTCCCAGGACATTGCCGCATTGGTTGGCTTGATGCCGGACGGCGACAAAACAAACATTTCAATGCAATTCACCCAGTTTGCAGGGGGGATTAGCCTAACCAACTTTGACCCTGACCCTGGTCCAGGCAACTGGGATGGAACAACTCTGAGGTACCTGGGCATAGACATTACAGATCCGTGGACAGCCAGCTTTGACGTGACTATAGCATGCCACTACACCGGATGCGGGGATGACTTTGTAGCAGGTGCAAGCGCACTGTTCCCGCCTGAAAACACAGTAATTGAATTTACAGTAGAAGACGTTAACCAAGATTCTGTTTACTGGCCAAAAAAATTCAGCAGCGGAGGAGAATTCTACTACAACGACTTGGCACTTGAATTTATAAGCGGGCAATTCCACAGCGCAGAGAAGAGCAGCCTTGAATACCAGGTCCTGAATAAAGGATACATTGCTGACGACCTAGGGCTAATAAGGCCGACGATAAGCTTTTACTCCGGGGATGACGCACTGCAAGCGTGCGACGACATGGATCCAACAGTCGGTGAGGAAAACAGTGACGGGGTCCTGGACGCAGCATACGGCATAAACCAGGGACCGAACCAAAGCATTGACATAAGCAGCAGTGTGGGAGAAAGCGGTTGGTTGTGCATTTGGCTGAACCATGACCAAGACATTGTTGAATGCGAGGAAAACAACAAGCAGGTTGTAAACTGCGCAATTCCGGAAACATTTGTTTATGCCCTGGATTACTGGGCGTGGGAAAAATGAACAGGCAGGGGGTCTTCATTACATTCATGGTTTTTTTGCTTGTTGTAAGCGTCCTTGCACTGCACGACGCAACAATGAGGGCTGATTTCAAGCAGGAGGAAAAGTACATTGACGAAGCCGCGTTCAATAATGTGAACAACGCTTTCAACAACTTGTATGAGGAGGTTGTTTCGCTGAACAAGGAGGGCTACGCCAAAGAAGTGCAGCAGAGGCCAATGCCCTTTGAATACGGTTTCGGCGGCAACTCAATTATTTTGAGCCAGAGGCTTCCGGTGAGAAAATATATCTTGGAAGCATACGTTGATACGCTGAACATTTACAGCATTTTTGCAAACAGCGAGGTAACAACAGACCTCAACATTGTTACTGAAACCCTGCAAAACTCTGAGTGGGATGCAGCCGCTGAAACATACCCTGACCTTAGCTATCCGATTCTGCCCCAATGCCTCTTGTATGATGTAAATGAGTGCTGTGTGGACGGAAACATCCTTGTTTTGAGGGAATTGCAGGGCGGGGAACACAGATGCCTTGGGGGCTTTGATTACGCTGACCTTAATGTGGTTGACGTAAACATTTCAATCAACTCAAGGGGCTGTGGAAGCACTTCCAGGATTGCAGGAAATATGGCTGAAGAATACGAAGACTTTAATGCCGCTGAACCTAAGCCCTACCTGAGAATTACCATAAATGAAAGCAATGTAGGCTGCCCTGGAGGGGAGAGTGAGGACTGCCCTGTAACAAAAGAGGCAAGCGGCAAAGCGGTTATTGCCAAGCACTTTAACCCGGAGAATTTTGGCTCGCCTCAAACAACCGAGTCTCTTTTAATCAAGTGCGATAACGACGACTGGCTTAGGGTAAAGATTGGCATGGAAAGCAGTGATGATAGGTTCCCTGTGCTGATTTACAACTGGCTTTCCAACAGGCCTGTTGACATTGACCTAAACCTTACATTTGACCAAAAGGTGGACTTGTTTTACTTTACTGGCTTTTCAATAAGCGTTGAAAAAAAGAATTTTCCAATTAAAAGGAGTAGTTGAGGAAAAAAAGGAGGTTGAGTTGAAATGAGCGAAGGGAAGAAAGCGCAGGTTGCAACAGAATACCTTATGCTAACGGCATTC
>JAUWWX010000071.1 GCA_030616665.1 archaeon
AACGCAACAGGCCAAAAAATCACAATAAACCCGTTTTTCGACATAATGTTTGACGACAAAGAGGGCTACGCAATTGTTACATACCAAGGCAACGACTATAGGTTTGACGACGTAACCATCGGCGCAGGAGACGAGTTCACAATCTCAGCCAAGGGCATGGCATTGGCAGCAGAGGTCAGCATAACCTTCACAGAAAGAACAACAGGCATCACAAGAACCGTTACCTCAAACCTGAGCACAGACGCCCCAAACGACATAGAGCTAAGCAATGACGGCCTAGACAACGACGGAGACGGCCTAGTAGACTGCCTAGACCCAGACGCAACAGACTGCGAATACACTGTGGAAGCAACAGCGTTTGGGGCACCCATAACCGTAGACAATATGGGGATGGCAGAATCAATTGCCTTTGGGCAAGTAGAAGGGTCGAGCGGAACAACTATCACTAACAATTCGCAAGCTCAAGACACAGCCATACTGGGTTTTTACGTTGACAGCCTTACCGGCCCAACAACTGCAACCGTGAGTTTTGGCGTGGATTCAAACCCTGCTGTTGAAATTAAAACTGGATGGAACGAGGCTGAAATAGCCTTAAGTGGGCCAGTACTACTTTTAGGAGCGGATATACCTGCCTTTACCATTGAATCAAACACGGCAAATTCTTTCACTGTTTCAAATGACCCCCTGCCTCAAACAATTTTAATCGTCAACCCATTGTAAGGCTGACTAATTAACTAATTAACGGGAAAAAGCGAAACATTTAAGAATAAGGTAAGCAGCAAACTACTTATCTGGGTTGACTAAAACAACATGCTTTTAGGCATTTTGAGAAAAAATACAAATGGGGGTGGTAAAGCTTGAATAAAGCAAATTTTGGTTTAATTGCAGCAATTCTTTTTCTTACATTGGCGGGTGGCAGCGCTTTCGCGGAAACACCGAAGTTGCCTGGAATGGTTGAAGGAACAGGCACGCACTTTGAGGTTACTGACAGCACTTACTTGAACATATCTCTGAACAGCAGCGAGCCAATCAAGGCAATGCTTCAATCAGCACCGGAAATGGTGATGATGTACGTTGAATCAGCCTCTGGAGCAAGCTCAACCACCATAACGTTAAGCGGATTTGCCCCAAATACCACCTACTACAAGTACGAGGACGACTTCCACAACCCAGTAGAATTCATAACAGACGAAGCAGGGGATTACAGTTACACCCAAGACCTCTCAAAAGAGCACGTGGTATTTATTCAGACAGAAAAGAGCACAAAATTCATAAGAGATGATGCTACAGGCGGAGATTGTTATTTAATTGGGACTTGGGACGCAGGTACCAAAACATGCACTTTAACAATGGATGTAATAGACCTCATTCAGATAGACGGCAACGGAATTGTGCTTGAAGGTGCCGGGCATACTGTAAGCTGGGATATATCAGGAATCAGTGTTTATTCAACCGGAAAGACAGGGATAACCATAAAGAACCTGAATCTTGAAAACTTTTTCGCAGGAATCTACTTGGTTAATTGCAGCAACAGCAATATAACAGGCAACACCATATCAGAAAGCTACCATGGGATTTACTTATTGAACTCTGAAAATAATGTTATAGAAGAAAATACAATGGATTTGCATACTGCTGGTGTTTTCCTTTGGTTTTCGGGTTACACAACTGTGAAATACAACACGCTTTCAAACAATTCTGTTTACGGAATTTTTATATTCTCATCTAACAACAGCCAAGTTTACAACAACAACTTCATAGAAAATGGGATAACACCAAGCGGGGCACAAGCAGAAGTTTACGACAGCACAGGCAACGACTTCAACCTTCCAAAGCCAACCGGCGGAAACTATTGGAGTGATTACAATACAGAAGCAGAAGATTGCCTTGATACAGACGGCGATGGATTTTATAATTGCCCTTACACTTTTGCCGGCGGGCAGGACAATTTGCCACTTGTAGAGCCATTCTCACCAGAACCAGGGCCAGAGGACACAATCCCGCCAATTACCACAATATCCTTGTCAGGAACAGCTGGCGACGATGAGTGGTATGTTTCAGATGTTGAAGTAACTCTCACAGCAACGGATGAAGGCGGAACAGTTGCCCTGATAGAATACAGTTTTGACGAAACAGGCTGGAATACTTACAGCGCGCCGTTTGCGGTTTCCGACGAAGGCACCGCAACCGTTTACTTCCGTTCAACAGACGATTCAGACAACGTTGAAGCAACGAAAAGCGAAACGGTTAAGGTTGACAAAACACCACCAACCATTACCATTGCCACCCCAACAGCCCAGGGCACCTACGCGATTGGCATGGCGCTGGACTTCTCAGCAAATGACTTGCTGAGCGGAGCGCTTCAGCCGATTGGTGAACTAACCAATAGCGGTGGAGAAACGCAACAAGTGGAAAGCGGTTTCAAACCAGAGCCAGGAGTGTACACCCTGGTGGTTGAAGCCACAGACCAAGCTGGCAACACTGCTGTAAGCGACACCGTGAACTTTGTCGTCTACGACCCTAAAAGAGGCTCTGCAAGAGGCAGCGGATGGTTCCATCCGGACAAAGAAAGCAGCCTGCCGTCTAGGGGAAGGGCCAAGTTTAGCTTTGTAGCCAAGTACAAAAAGGGCGGTTTTACCGGCAGATTGAGTTTCCATTTCAAGGAAGCCAAAATCAAACCCAAAAGCAAGCCATTACATTTCAAGAAAGCTAGCATAAGACTCAAAAGCAAGACTATTGACTGGCTGGTCATCAGCGGAACAAGCGCAGAGTTCCAGGGCACTGGCGCAATCAAGGGCAAGGGCTTGTACACCTTCAGGGTAAAAGCCGAGGACAATGGCAAAGCGAAAGCACGCACTGACCACTTTGACATCAGGATCTGGGAAGGAACAGACACAGAAGCAGACCCAGTCTACAGCGCCAAAAACACCCTGAAAGGCGGAAACATCGTCATACCCAAGAAATCACGCAAGAAATAGCTTGTCCACGAGAATGCTTGCAAGAGAAGCATTGATTTCACTGGCTCTTCCAAACACCCAAATAGTGCTTCCCCAAGGTTGCCGCAAGCGAAGGGTTGTTACTCATCCTGAAGTTTATTTCGATTTTCTTTTGGACTCATCTTCTTTGAAGTAGCTTAGCTGCCTTTGCCTTAGTTGGCGACACAATTCGGGGTTTCTGATAATTATTACTCTTATGTGGGTTTTTTGCCTGAACAGGTTTTCCAAGAAACCTTTGTTGATGAGGCCTGACATGTCTTTTACGCTTGAGAAGAGTTTATCATTCATTTTTTTCATGGATTCTGGGAAAAATATTTGAAGGTAGTAGTTCCCTATCACTGCAAAGTCATCTTCAAATTTGTAGTCGGCTCCCAGTTTTATTCCATTGAAACCTGCTTTTAGGTAATAATCTTTAAGCCATCTGTCAACTGGCGTGTCATTTGCGCAGATCACATAAGACTCATAGGTTTCCCCCATTATTTTGAATTTTTCAAACTCTTCTTTGTTAAAATTCAGCGGCCACCAAAGGTGCTTCAAGCAACCACAGCCATAGTTGGGGCTGTCCTTTTCAATCAGTGTCCTGGAAGCGAAAATATTCAGCATTCCCCGAAAGAAGTCGAAGGGATTGTAAAAGTCGAGAACCTTGCCCCCATCAAAGTCGGATGTCTTATCCAGTTTATAGGATTCAATTGTTTTGTCAGAAAACTTCCTCAAATTGTTGAGCCAATCCAAATCAATTTGATAGCCTTTCCCAATCTTCTCAACTATCTTCTCCCGCTCCAAACCAAGCAAAGACTTGTGAACAGCCTGATAACTCAAGGAAGCAGAACCCTCCCTCTGCAATTTACTGCAAAGCGACCTCGCAGTAAGAGGCCACTCCTCGCTAAGAATTGATATAATCAAGTCCTTTGTAGAGGCACTCTTTGGACTCAATTGGGGCAAAGTGATGGAGAGAGTCATCTGGAAGCATCTCTAAAGTGTTGTAAAACTTGTTTTCTAAGTCTGTCTGCAACCCCTTTATTCTTGGATACTATTAGGTGAACTTTTCCTCTCTTTCCATACATTAAATCAAACCATTTCTTAAGGTCGAACTCGCTAATTTTTTTCGTTCTTTCAATTTCTTCCTTCCATTCTTTAATTAATGCTTCAGGCCAATATATTTGGCAGATGTGGTCAGATAGCACAAAGAAGTCAGGGAGGCTTGAAAAATCTACGCCATATTTAAATTTTGCACCGATTAACCTAAAAGGTTTTGAGAAAATCCTATCGCACAAAGTATTTCCTTTAAGTACGACATACCATGGAACGGACCTAAAAGCATTTAGCAAGGGGGATACTCCATCAATGGAAAGACCGATCATTGGATAGCAATTGCGGGCTAATATCACTCCTGCCTTTTTTTCTGGATTTGGGTATTGCAAAAATTCTTTTATTAAAAATTCACCCATATCAAGCGGGGTGTCAAAAGCAAGGTTAAAATTTTCCTTTTTTGAGATGTTTGAGAAGAGCGTCTTTTGCTTATTTGAGTAGGCGAAAGAAAATTCGGTACTAAATCGTTTAATGTTGTTAATCCACTCCTTGTCGAATTGAAATTTCTTTCCCTCCCTCTTAAGAACGCCGCTCTCAACCATTTGCAACAAAACTTTGTGAACAGCCTGGTAGCTGCCGGAAAAAATCGTGTCCTTTTTTATCCTGTTAAAAATTTCCTTAGTAGAAAGAGGCCATTGCTCGCTAAGCACCTCAACAATTAGGTCTCTAGTCGCGCTCTTTTTCTCCACTCCCAACTGTGGAAATGTGACACCAAATGTCATAAATAGATGTATTTAATAGAACAGAAATGGTTTAAAAAACAACGAATTGGTTGATTCTATTTAAGCAAATAAAGATTTTCGCCGTTTGTACGAAGATATAGTATGGGATTTTGTTAATTTTGATTTGACCCTTTGTACTAAAAAACCTGCTTTTTCTGTATAGGTGGTTAAAGGATCTTTGGGATTTTCTAAAAAACTTTCAGCACATAATCGTCCACTCTGCAAGGCAAAACTTATGCCTTCCCCACTACTGGGGCTGATTAGACCTGCTGCTTCACCAATCAGAAGAGTTTTACTTTTACCAAACAAGATATCAGATTTAGAGGTGGGGCGAAGTATTAAGGCAGAATCAATGAATCCGTCATCGTGTAACTTATATTTATTCTTAACCAGTGACTTAAATGCGTTAAACTTTTTTCTGGCATCCAAAGGTCGAAGAGCTGAACCTACTAGTGTTTCTGATCCTTTGGGTATAAGCCAAGAATAAAAATCGGTTATATCCCTTTTATAAAGGAAAATAGCATGATCTAATTTGGCACCTTTGACTCTTTCTTGAATAGCTAGGTAGTAAGGGATTCTTCTGTGTTGTATGTTTTCTCTTACTTTCGAAAGCGCTCCGTCTGCACCTATCAAAAAATCAGTTACTATTGGTTTAATTTTTCCGTTTGATTCCAGAATAAGAATCGTGTATTTTTTATCCTTAGTGTAAGTGAAGTCTACGAGTTTTGTTTTATCCAAAACATGCACTGAATCAGGCATAGTTGAAAGTAACCAGGAATCAAATTTTTTTCGGTC
>JAUWWX010000101.1 GCA_030616665.1 archaeon
AGTAATTCTATCAGTTTCCTTTATCCTCGCCTGCGGCACATTTACTATCCTGGTTTCTCCCTCGGCAAAGCAGCCAACAACTGCCAAAGCAGGCAATGCATCAGGCATCTCATTCAAGTCCAATTCAATGCCCTGCAACTTAGAACCAATTATCCCTATCCCTTCGTCAGAAAGCTTTATCTCCGCACCCATTTTGCGCAGCATATTTACAACCTCTTTGTCACCTTGGCTGTCATTCATGTCAAGGCCTTGCAATAATACATTGCTTTCTGGGCAAATTGCTGCCGCACATAATGGAAAGGTTGCAGAAGAAAAGTCTGCTGCTATCACTTTCTCATAAGGCTTATATTCTTGGCTTCCTTTCACGCGAAGCCTGCTCCAGTCACTGTTTGCTTTATAGCGTATTCCCTGCTCGTCAAGCCATTGCATTGTCATTCCAACATAGGACTTTTCATGAAAGTTGACAACCTTTATTTCAGTGTCATTTTCTGCAACCGCACAGTTTATCAACAGGCTTGAAACAGGCTGACTGTTCAAACCATCTATTTCAGTAACGCCGCCTTTTATGACACCGGAAATCTTCAATGGCGGTTTTCCTGTTCCCCGAAAGCTTTCCGCTTTTCCGCCCAAATCGTTTATTGCCTTCACAATTGGACCAAATGGCCTACTCCGTAAGCTTTCATCACCAGTCAAGGTAACTGTTCCATCCGCAAGGGAAGCAATGCCGGAAAGCATGTTTGTGCTTGTGCCCCTGTTCACCAAATCGATTTCTTTCACTTGCGACCTTGGCTTTCCACCAAAGCCCCTTACAACCCAATCCTTGCCCTTTTCCACTTTTGCGCCAAACGCTTTGCAGCCAACCACGCTTGCCTCAGCATCCATTGACTCAAGAGGATCAATCAGCTTCGACTGACCACTTGCAAGCGAGGCAATCACTACTGCCCTAATCGTATGGCTCTTTGAGCCAGGAATCTTTATTTCGCCTTTCAGAACAGAGCGCTTGCAAAGCAATTCCATCCAACCACCTCAACTATCACTAATATAAAGAAAACATCTCTCTAAAAAATTAATATTCCTTAGGTTTAATTCCATTAAACCAAACAGAGGAGGTATATTAAATAATAAACATTACGAAAAATTCGTCAATTATCTTTAATACATCAACTGGTTTTTTGCAACTAAATATGGTTTAGCATCTCTCAGTTTCTGGGTCTTTAGAACAGAGGTTCCCACTAGGGGACTTGAACTGAATGTAGTAGCGCCCCGGGTAGGACTTGAACCTACGACCTTTCGGTTTCTGCAAGGCCTCCAAAGCAGGCACAAAACTGTAAAAACAATTTTTTAACAGCCGAGCGCTCTACCTATTGCCCCAGAAGAAGCTGTTGTTCACAACTTGCTTCTGTCTGAGCTACCGGGGCATGAACAATAAAGTTGGGGTTGGTTAAATTTAATAAATGTATCAGAAATTGTTTAGTGCAAATCCAGTGTTGGCCAGAAAAGAAACCTGCCTTCTTTGAAGCCGACCAAAATTAGGTCTGGCATGCAAAAAAAGAGCTTACTGTTTGTGTGAGCCCGAAGATAGGCTTTCTCAAGCTCGGCTTCTGAAACATTGTGGACCCTCTTTATTCCTGCAAAAAAATTTACTGCTGACCTTGTTTTAAAGTGCAGAATGTCTGCAATTGAGTGTCCCTTAACTTTTTCCATAACAAGGTGCGTTCTGTCAAGTGCACTAGCTTTTGGAAAGAGAAGTTCGTAGGTTCTAGGGCCATGCAGTTGGTTGTGCAACGCCACTCTTCTTCGAATCTCGTCTATAGTCCCTTGGGCAGTCCCGCTGTGCACCCTCTTTATGGCAAGGTTTTGAAACTGCCTTACCAAACCTGTCTTTGACCTCCTGTCAAGACCCCTAAGTTTTTCAAATTCAGGTAAAATCTTTGGCCATTGTTTCCTAACCTGTTCAAAGGTAAGGCTGCCTCTTCTTGGTCTGCGCATAAAACATATTGTGGGTTTTTGGTTTAAAAAAGAATTGGGTGGTGAAAAAATTTGTATGAGCCCCCCATTTTTAAAAATAACCCCAGATAACGCTTTTTTGCCAATTCCTTGCTTTGTTAATGGGGTTTTTAGTTAATTTTTTAAATCTGGTCATTCTAAGCCAAATAAAAGCCTATTTAAAGTATACATAACCTTCTTTGTGTTATCTTTGCTTTTTTTCAAAAATAAGCCCAAATAAGGCTTTTATACATAAAAGAAAACCTATATTAAGGAGTTTAACTGCTATATTATTGGCAACCTTTTTGCCAAGAAAAACAACTGAAAAAATCCTTTTTGGGAGGGGTGATAAAGTGAAGTCGATTGTTGAAAATGCCATGTCCAAGGCAACCAAGATTGACGAGGACAGGCTTGAGGAATTTGGAACGCCAAAGATAATGGTTATTGGCACAGGCGGAGCAGGCTGCAACGCAACAAACAGGCTAGCCGGGATGGGAATCAGCGGAGCGCAGTTGGTTGCGGTCAACACAGACAAGCAGCATCTTGCTTTGGTAAATGACGAGTTGACAAAAATCCTTATTGGAAAGAGCGTTACTCGCGGTTTGGGAGCGGGAGGCTACCCGGAGATTGGCGCAAAGGCAGCGGAGGTTTCGCGTTCAGCATTGGAGGAGATAATGTGCGACGTGGACATGTTGTTCATTTCAGCCGGAATGGGTGGCGGAACTGGAACCGGCAGTGCACCCATAATCGCGGAAATAGCGAAAGAGCAGGGCGCAATTGTGATTGGCATCGTAACATACCCGTTTGCATTGGAAAAGGCAAGGCTAATCAAGGCAGAGGAAGGGATAGAAAACCTTAGGCAGGTAACAGACACAGTTGTTGTGATTGACAACAACAGGCTGGTTGAATTGGTGCCAAATTTGCCTATTCAGGATGCGTTCAAGGTTGCTGACGAGGTAATCGCGAGGACTGTTAGGGGAATCACTGAAACGATTACACAGCCAAGCCTGATAAACCTTGACTATGCGGATGTGAGAAGCGTGATGAGCAACCAGGGCCTGAGCGTTATCGCGGTTGGAGAGAGCAAGAGCGTTGACAAGGTCAACGAGGTTGTCGAGGATACTTTGAGAAACGCATTGCTTGACGTGGACATTAGTGGCGCAACCGGTGCCCTAATTCACATCACAGGCGGTCCAGAACTCACTTTGGGTGAGGCGAACGCCGTTGGCGAGCTGTTGACTGAGAGGATTGACCCAAAGGCCCAGGTCATTTGGGGGGCAAGAGTCGACCCAACGTTTGAGAACAAGATGGAGGTAATAACCATCTTCATAGGCGTGCATAGCCCGTACATAAAGGGCCCTGCCCAAGGGGCTGCCGGAGAGAGCATAAGAAGCAGGGGCGAGCTAGGCATACAGTATGTGAAATGACGCTAAGTAGGGGTTTTTCACCCCTCTCCTTTTTCTTTTTTAATCAAGCCCCCCTAAAAATCCAAGCTCTGCTGTAAAATCACTTGTAAAATCACTTTTTTTTCCTGCCACTGTTTTTTGTGAAAATAACGCTGTTGACAACATCGCCTTGCCTACTCTCAAGAGTTCTAATTCTCTGGATAGTGACATTAAACCTTTTAGCCAACTGATAGAGCCTTTCTTTTGGAATTGCTGTGGCTATTATCCCTGTCCCCTTAGGCTGCAAAACAGAAACTATTTGAAAAAACGCCTTTTCTGGTACAGGAGAGCGCCATGCGCCTCCACCAGTTGAAATCACCAAATGAAATTTGTTCTTGCCAAAGCTCTTGACCAAGTCTAACACATTAGCTATTTTGTCCGGCTTCTTAGGCATTGGCCACAATTTGCCTTCGCATATGTCTGTTGTAGTAACATTTAGGTCTTTGAAACGCCATAACAAGCTGTTCTTCAAACTGCTTCTTCCGGCACCCTCATCCAAAACTTCAAGAGTTGTGCCGGGAAACCTTTCTCTTAACTCTTTAATTATTGGCTTGAATTTTATGCCATGAATACAATGTTGTATAGCCGCTATATTACGCCCAATGGCTCCAAACCACTCTAACCTAGTTCTAAAAAGTTTAGCCCTGCTTTCCTGTTCAGCCACTGCCTTTGCTTCACCTACTGAAAGCTTCTGGAAAGAAACATCCTTACTTTTCCTTTTTTGTTTTTGCTTAATCTTCATTTTTCTCTTTTTCTTATGCATTTTTCTTTCCCCTCAATTCTTTTACAACCTCTTCATTTCCCCTCAAGCCAATGTAATCGGCTTCGTCCCTTGCAAG
>JAUWWX010000135.1 GCA_030616665.1 archaeon
CCTCAATGTCAGACAATTCGATTTTGACTTCCTCTATCTTTGGACCTATTTCACTGCTTTCCTCCACAATTTCAGGAAGCTTTTTTTCGACAAATTGGTCAAAGCTATCTATCTCCATTTGGGCAAAGTTCTTGTCCCTAAAATAGGCCTCAACCAATTCCCAGTTATCCATTCTCCTACCACACCCTTCTATAGTAAACAGTTTTTCCGGCTGTAGGGCTGTCCCTCACAATCTTAACGATTTCGTTTCTTTCCACATTAAAACCAGAGATTGCCTCATCGCCAGCAAGAATTTTTGGCAGCTGGTCCATCGTCAAGTTATACCTTTTGAGGAACAGGGCAGCCTGCTCCTTTGAAAGCAGGGCATGTTTTGGGATAAGAAAGTGCTCAATCGGTTTGACAACTGTCTTAGCGGGCAAGCTCAAGCCTCCAAGGCATTACCGCGAGCTTCGGCAGAGCATACGCTCGGCTGACTCAACACAACTATTATTTCAAGAGTTTAGTTGGCACCAATTTTAAACAATTCCTCACGCTCTAAGCCGAAAAATCGCCAATAAAGAATAATAATTTATTAATTTAAAAAGAGAAAACCATTTAAAACTTCCCAAAAAAGGCCCTAAATTTCCTATTTTTCCAAAAAAAGGTCATTTTCCAAGCTATTTGACAATCCTTTTCCTAATTTCAGGTGGCAGCCTCCCATTCTTCTGGTAATACTGAATAATCTCCTGCGGCGTATAAAGCCTTTGCCCCCTGCCCTTTGCAGCCATTTACAACAATAACAGATTTGCAGTATAAAAAGATTCCCATCTACTTATGTTTGCACAAGAAGGGAGCACAACTTTGGGTTTCAAACCCCCCCTTTTTGCGCAGTTTCGGGGAAGGCTTCTTTCTCAAAAGGAAAGCAAGAGGACAATCTGCCTGGTTGGAAAATGACTTACTTTTTTTCTTTAGGAATCTTTTCTATTGTTCCGTAATCTACAATATAATAAGTTGGCTTCCCTGTGAGGGGGTCTTTAATTATTTGCCATACGTCAGCCGGAATCCAATAACCGTAATCTCCTAGAATTCTTTCCTCTTCCTTTCTTTGAGTCTCAAGGGCTGCCCGTTGCTTAGAGGACAAACTATTATAATTGACCTTTTCATACTTTGTGGAAAAAATGGTAGCCCTTCTAAAAGGCCTGTCCCTTAACCTAATTGTTGGAAGAATGTGCAAGCCAAGTTTTTCTTTCTTATTAAGTTCTCTAAACTCACTCATTATCTTGAATTGCGCTGTTGGCCTTCTAAGGTTAGGCCAAGAATTCCTTCCCCTTCGTTTAAATACTTTTTCTGCAAGAACAATACTCCTCTTTTCTTTCCCTCTTTTGACAGTAACCTTTGCCTCAAAAACATTGCCTTCATAGTCTCCGCCAAGTTTTCGCCCACGTCTTATTTTGGCTTTAACCGGTTTCCTTCCGCCCTTCAAAACAGGTGCCATGAAATAAATAGGCATAAACTTGTTTTTAAAACCTAATTCAATTCTTCCCATTTGCTTTAGCCCAGCTTTCCATGAACCTGTTACACTACTTATAAAAACCCTATTTGTGCAAATTAACCTCTTTTTGTGCAGAACCGAGTTTTTGTGCAAAGCCCATCTACTTCTTCTCCCTCTCCCTCATAAGCAAAGCAAAAACCTTCTTAAGCTCTTTATTCCCAAGCCTTCCGTTCGCATAATCAAAGAACTCCTGCAGGCTCACCTTAAAGTTTCCCGCCTTTTCATACTCTGCTGCCTGAAAGATTGCCTCCAGCCTGTCCAGCTCGAAAACAAGCCTTGCCTCCTTTGTCTCCCTTTTTTCAAATTCTTCCCACAATTGCTCAATCTCCCTGGCAATTTCCCCAGGCAGCAATTGCATCTCTTCCTGCAATGCCTTCTTCTCCATTTCATGCTTTTCCCTGTTCGGAATCTGCTGCAATTCCTCTTTGATGCGAGTTGCAACATCCCCACAAATCGCCTCAGGCAAGTCGTGCAACAGAGCCATTTTCACTGCCTTGCACACGTCAAGGCCCTGCCTTTCCGCAAAAACCATTGCCATCAACGCAAGCCTAAAGCAGTGGTCTGCCACCGACTCAGCATCCTTTACACCCCTGTCAACCCAGCCCCTGCGCTTCTCCTGCTTCAGCTTTCCTGCAGTGTGGAAGAATTGCACAAGGTTTTGCAGTTCCTTTTCTTGACCCATCTCTCATATACCTGCCCAAACCCTTTTTTTAGGCTTTTGTTGTTGTCCTGTCCATAGGCGGTGTAGAAATCCTCAAAACCCAATTTTAAACCACTTTGAATTATCAATTAAACCAATTTCACAACACAAAAAATTGGCCTTTTATAAAGGATTTCTACAGAGCCCTGTCAATAGAAAGAATTAAATTGCGCTATTCACTTTAATAAAAAGGACTAAAAATGAGCCAAAAAGCCCAGGCTAGTTTGGAGTACTTGATGACCTATGGCTGGGCTTTGGTTTTGATTGCCGCTGTTGCAGGCGTGCTTGTCTTCATTGTCAGCAGCCCTGTCTCTGACGTAACCTTCTCTTCCAGCGACCAAACAAAAATCATGCTAAAGGCCGGAACAGTTTCTGACTTAATTGCAGAAATCAAGCTGCAGAACATCACAGGCGGAAGCATTGAGATAACAGGCATTGCAGAGGAAGGCTACTCTGGCTGCACGATAGACGGACTAGGTACATTTCCAATTTCTGTGCCAGCAGGCGGCCAAATGACACTGGAATGCGACGCACCGGAAGGCAGCCATGGAACAATTACAATCGGCTACACAGACTACGCTGGCCTCGACAGAACAGTGGTAATTTCGAGCAGCGGCTCAGTGCCGTCATTGGTCTGCGGAACAGGCACGGTCACAGACTTTGACGGCAATCCATACAACACAGTCCTGATTGGCGAACAATGCTGGATGAGGGAAAACTTTAGGTGCACGCGTAATGCCGATGGCTCAAGTGTTAACGGGA
>JAUWWX010000024.1 GCA_030616665.1 archaeon
AACGAAAAGGTCTTCCCAATACTTCTGCGGGAAAAGGTGATTGCAGAAAGCGGAAAAAATCCGCGTCTTATGTTGGAATTTTTCTTCCACATTTTTAGGGCTGCTTTTCTGTTACAAGCTTGCTTTTGTCCATAAAGGCAGCCCTAAAAATGTGGAAGAAAAATTCCAACATAAGACGCGGATTTTTTCCGCTTTCTGCAATCACCTTTTCCCGCAGAAGTATTGGGAAGACCTTTTCGTTATCCTTGAATATGAAGATCCTCTCATTCGCAATCTCCCTCAAATATTTTTCGTCCAGGCCCTCCAAGAACATCACCTCGTCGAACAAATACTGGACCCCTGGATCAAGTTTCTTCAACTCCAGCCAGTTGTAAGGCGTTGATGTGACAATCACAAAGCAATTTTTGTACCTATTCAACCTGCCGAAGAATTCTTTCCGTAATTTTTCTGTTTTCGGTAAACGCGCAGGACACAGAAGCTCCTGTAGATCCTCAAACATCAGAATCTTTTTCGTTTTCTCCTCATAAAATCCGAATCTTTTTTCATTCCGCTCTATTTTTGTCAAGAGCTCCTTAACGGAAAGGTATTTTGCGCTTAGATTCATGCCTGCTCTTGGAATCAGATAATCAGCCTCACCGATCTTGCCTTTTTTGAGCATCTGGTGGAAGGACTTTTCAAAACTTCTGATAAAAGTTGTTTTTCCATCACCAGACGCGCCCACAATCAGTACCATTATATTCTTTGGAGTTGTCTCCTTATCCTTTGCCTGCTTCTTGATGAATGGAATAAAGTTTGACAAAAGGTGCTTATAGGGCTTTTCGTAGTTTTTGTAGTGCTCCAAAAGGTTTGCAGTCACGTCCTGGTCAGAAGGATCAGCTGAATCAGGTAGCCCAAAGAAATCAAAAATGTTGGGCTTGCCACCACCTTCTTCTACTTGTCGCCATAGTTTTTCAAAAGGATCCATAATAATTACTTGTTCAAACTAGTATTTAAATGTATATGCTAAGTGTTTACTGTTTATAGTCGTAAGACGGGAGCGGATTTTGCGTTTAATTACGCTTTAAAGCCATTATTTTGACTATCTCTGCCAAGTCAACACCTTTCTTTTCCAGCTCCTGCTGTAGCATTTCATGCAAAATATTCATGCGCTCTGCTTTTTTCTCCATTACTTTCAGCTGTTCAATGTTCAGAGGTTTGCCGCACTTGTTGCAGTAATCGTTTTCCTTAAGGTTTACAGTGAAGCAGAACATAAACGCCCTAGGATACTATAGTTGTTAACCTCATCATTGCCTTACCTATCGTATGGTGTAGGCAGAGGTTCTTCAATCCACTTGCTTCCTTAGGGCAACTGCCCTGTCTTTTAAACGCTGTAGCTCATTGAGGCTTCCGATGTCCTTTCTGTACTGAAGCGGTCCCCTTACACGGCGTTCAATGCAGTCATCGATTTTTGACGCGGCTTCGGGAATGCTGTCTGCAACCGCTGCAATGGCTACATTTCTGGACGTGCCAACAGTTTTGAAGTGGTTTGCCTGGTTTGCTTCAACAGCCGATGAAAAGAAAACTTGGAACCCTTCAGATTTAATGGCTTGTGCATCCATCTCAAATTGGTGTGGCTTGCCAGGTGAAAGGCAGTACTCTGGGGCTACAAGGTATTTTACCACTGAGGCCTTGTTCTTAAACTTGACATCGCTTGGCTTTATCCTTTTGTCACATATTTTTTCCAAAGCGTCTGCAAGCGACGAATCTAGCACAGACATGGTGTTCATGCATTCAGGGTCGCCAAATCTTGCGTTGAACTCTATGAATTTCAACCCCTGTTTGGTCAAAAACAGTCCTGCATAGAGCACGCCACTAAACTCCCTTCCCTGTTCCCTGAGTGCTTTGAGTGCTCTCTCAAGGATGTGGGTGCTTTTCTCATAATTCTTTTGGGTCATGAAGGGTAGATGTAAGACTTTATCGCTCAACGAACCCATTCCACCTGTGCCTGGGCCCTTCTCGCCGTCAAAGCGGTAGGGATAATCATAGGTTGCCGGCAGAGGCACTGCTGTTTTGCCATCCGTTAATGCCATCATGGTAAACTCTATTCCCTGCAGTTTTTCCACCATGATAACCGATTCGCTTTTGCCTATGCGATTTGCCAGCACTTCTGCTGCATACTTTTTTGCTTCCTCAAGGTTCTTGAGGTGCTCGCCCATCACTTTCACTCCTTTGCCTCCTGTAAGCCCCTGTGGTTTTACTACAATCTCCAGGTTCTCCTTTTTGATTTGGTTGAAAACATCGTTCAATGAATCCAAGTCCCTCGCAGACCAAAACCTGGCAGTAAATTCTGGCAGTATTTCATTCATCAATTCGTTAGCGAATTGCTTGTTCCATTCAATTTCAGCCCCTTCCCTCGTAGGGCCGACTGACCGTATTCCTGCGTCAAGCAGCTCATTCACAACGCCTGCTTCAAGTGGGTCATCAGCACTAACAAATGCAAGGTCTATGTTTTGCTCTTTGGCAAAATTGGAAATCAGCTCTGCGTTGTTGGTGTCGCCAATCAAATACCTGCCGCCTGTTTTTTTCACATACCCCAATATTGTTGGGTTTTCATGTTTTAGCACAGCGTAAACGCAACTGTCTTCTGCCAGCTTCATTGCAATAGAACTTTCCCTTCCCCCGTTGCCAACAATTAAAGTTTTCATAAAAGCCCCACAAATATACTATAGTAAACCGTAATTAATTTAAGCATTAATTTCCCATTTTTTTTGCATCCAATTAGAGTTTTCCGTTTTGTTTGCTTCTTTCAGCTGCCTCTTTTTTTAGCAGCCTCTCTTCCTTTTTTTCAATTCTCTGCTGCTTGACTGTTTTCTGGCCAGAACCCAAACCGAATGTGGCCATTGAGATGAAGACACTCACAATTATTGCAATGTAAACAATTTTCAAAATCACGTCACTGCCAGTAATTCCATAAGCTACAAATAGTGGCGCCATAGCTGCTGGGGCAATGCCCTTTGGGGAAATCAAGCCAAGCTTTATCCTTTGAACGAAACTCAGGTCTGATTTGAGGGAAATCAGCGAAACGCTAACCATTCTTGCAACAAGCAATGCAACAGCAATTGCGATAACCTCGTACCTGCTGACTCCGAGAATTGCCAGCTCTGACAAGGTAAACAACATTCCAAGCATTATGAAAACGACTATGGTGAAAAGGAATGCCAATTGCTCAGTGAACTTTCCAAGCAGGCCGGTTTCCCTTTTTGGGGCGCTACTCAAAAGAAGCGAGGTTATTGCTACAGCAACTATGCCGCTACCAAAAAAGTTTTCTGCGATAACGTAAACCCCCATTGCTATCATCAAGCCGATTATTTCATCATGTTTGTGTTTGCCTGCCTCAAGGATTTTTTGCCCCCAAAACGCCCCGCCGACTCCGACAACGCCCCCGATTACAATCATTGCAAAAAATTTTGGAATGTTAAACCAGGCCATTTCTGGTTTCACAAGGTAATCCAAGAGGATGAGGGGCAGGATAAGCGTAAGGGGCTGGTTGAACATAGATTCTGAAAGAAGAATTGTTTTTACCCTGCTTTTTCCGCTTGTTTCGGCTGAAGCTATTGCCGCGGTGTCACTTCCGCTCAACAGGGCCCCCAAGACAATTGCGCTCAGCAGGGGAATGCTCAAAAGAGCGAATGTTATCCCGCTTATGATGAAAAGCGTCAAAAATACACCCAAAGTTGCAAAGCTTAAAATAAGCCTGCTGTCTGCTTGCACTTCCCTCAGCTTGAGGTGGAAGCCTGCACTAAACACAATGATTATTAGGGCAAGAATCCTGATTAGGTCTGGAAGGCCACCAAGTAGTTTCAAATCAAGCGCGCCAAGCGAAGCAAGCAATGTCCCAAAGACAATCAACAGCACAACAAACGGAAACTTGGTTTTGTTGCTTATTTCCTTTGCAATTATGCCAACAGCAAGGATTATGGCAAGCTGTGTCATCAAGGAAATGGTATCTATCGGGCCAAGCACAAATCCACTTAGTGGCATGCTAATACCAAAAGTTATTCTTTGTTTTTATAGTTTTTGTTACTGAAAGATACTTGCAAAATTTGCTTGGGTTGAAAAAATGATCCTCATAATTGCGGAAAAGGCCATCGCAGGCAGGAGGATAGCCACAATCCTTGCAGGAAAACAGCTACCTGGCACAAATGAGGGCAGGGCAACCAGGTTTGATTTTGAAAGAGAGGGCAAGAAGTATGTTATTGTGCCCTTAAGCGGTCACATTGTTGACGTAGATTTTCCTGCAATCTACAAGCAATGGCTTGGCACCGACCTAAAAAAGCTCGTGGTTGCGCCAATCCAGTACAATGAAACCGAAAAGTCCATCTCAGGCCTGCTAAAAAAAGTTGCCCCGCAAGCAGACGAGGTCATAATCGCTACCGATTCAGATAGGGAAGGCGAGGCAATCGGCTTGGAGGCCTTGCGCATCATCCAGTCAAAAAACCCAACTATAGTTGTGAAGAGGGCAAACTTTTCGGCAATAACGGAAAAGGACATAAAGGATGCGTTTGGCTTCCTCTCAAAGCTCGACTTGGATTTGGCTGAGAGTGCCAATTCAAGGCGAGAAATAGACCTTGTCTGGGGTGCGGTTCTCACGAGGTTTTTGTCGCTTATTTCCGGCAGGCTTGGAAATGAATTCCTTTCCAGCGGGAGGGTGCAAAGCCCAACTTTGACCCTGATTGTTGACAGAGAAAAGCAGAGGATGGCATTTGTTCAAAAAAAATACTGGCAGCTGCAGGCGCTGTTTGAAAAAGAAAAAACCAAATTCAACGCACTGCACAAGGAAGGTAAGTTTTGGGACAAGGACAAAGCGGAGAAGGCAGTGCAGTGCAAGGAACCCCCTTTAGGCATTGTAACCGGCGTCAAGAAAAAGAAGAAAACCATTGCAAGGCCGTTGCCCTTCAACACAACCTCCTTTCTGAGGGCCGCAACAGCGATTGGCTTCACTGCCAGCAGGGCAATGCAGGTAGCGGAATCTTTATACCAGTCAGGTTTCATCAGCTATCCAAGAACAGACAATAGCGTCTACCCCAAAACCCTTGACTTAAAAGCAACCCTTCAAGAGCTAAGGAAACTGCCCGAATTCCTGGCAATGGCCGACAAACTCCTCAAAAGGCCAAAGCTCGTGCCAAGCAGCGGAAAGCTTGCAAAGGACCATCCACCGATTCATCCTGTGGCAGCCGTTGAAAAAAGCAAGCTCGACAGCCAGTATTGGAGAATATACGAGCTAGTGTGCAGACGCTTTATGGCAACCTTGGCCGAGGATGCCGTAACAGAAAACCTTGCCATTGAAATTGACTTGAACAAGCAGCCCTTTGTTGCAACAGGGCAGACCTATCTTGAAAAGGGATGGAAGCTGTTCTATCCCTACAGCAAGGCAACAGAGGTTTTGCTGCCAGGGCTGAACAAGGGAGACAAAGTAAAGCTGCTAAAGCTTGATATGCTTGGAAAGGAAACTTTGCCGCCTCCAAGATACAGCCAGGGCGCCCTGATTAAGGCAATGTCTGACCTCAACCTTGGGACGAAAAGCACCAGGGCCGAAATAATCCAAAAGCTTTACAGGAGAAACTACATCGAGGGCCAGAAGGCTATTGTGCCAACAAAGATTGCCTTCGCCGTAGTAAACAGCCTGCAAAAGCACAAGAGTGTTGTGGTAAAGCCTGAGATGACCGCAAACCTTGAAAAGGAAATGGACCGAGTTGCAAACGGCAAGAAAAGCAAGCAAGAAGTTGTTGGAGAAAGCAGGCAGCTGCTTTCAAATGCCTTGCTGCAGCTGCTTGAAAGCAAGAACGAAATCGGCTCTGCCATAAGGACTGCCGCAAGGTCTGACTCAATTTTCGGGCCGTGCAGCGGGCAAGGCTGCGAGGGAGAACTGCTTGCAAGAAGGGGACGAACAGGAAAGCGTTTCCTTGGCTGCAGCGCCTACCCAAAGTGTACTGTCACGTTTCCCCTGCCCCAGAAGGGAATGATTAACATTTTGCCAGAAAGGTGCGAGGACTGCGGCAACATAATGATTAAGGTAATTGGCAAAAGGTACAGGTACAAGATGTGCATTGACCCAAACTGCAAGAGCAAGGAAAACTGGGGAAAGAAAAAAGACAGCAAAGCAAAGAGGCAGGAAGAGGAAAAGTCTTCGCCTTCAAAGAAATAGTTTGGTGGGAGAAGGGAAGCTTTTTCTGAGAGCCAGTTTGAGCCTGGTGAGCCTGCTCCTTCTCCCAACTTTCCATAAATTCTATTTTTTCTTACCGCTCTAGTTAACCCCTCCTTTTTTTCCTGCATACAAATATACGCCTATCTTATATATATCAACTCTTCAGTTTTAAGTGTCCCAATTTGATTAGTTAAACTTTTAATAGTGTCCCAATATGTACATTGTTGGTGTTTCTCTTTGTCAAACCAGATGAGGTCAACTGACAGCATAAGGGTCAACGTTTTTGATGCCCTGCTTAGGAAGAACAGCGTGCAGCCAAACATCAGGCAGATTAAGAGGCAGACAGGTTACCACAAGGCAACCATAAAAAGCAGCCTTGCCTTTCTTGAGAAACAGGGCATTTTGCATGGCTTTGGCCCAAAAGTAGATTTTAAAAAGCTTGGCTTCAATTTGGAGGTTTTGACCTTTTTGCAGGTTGACTTAAGCCATCAAAAGGCCTTTGAAAAATTTCTTGAGGTCCTGGAAAAGGATTCGCACACCTACTGGGTTAGTTCAATAATTGGCTCAGGAAACTGGAATATTCTGTGCAGGCACATATACAAAGACGTTGAGTCTTACCACAGCGACTTGCAGAAGCGCTATATGTCAATACCTGGCTACCACAGCCTGATAAAAAACATGCAGAGCTTTTTTTCAGTTGAACCTGTCTTTAAGAACGAGAGCAGGACAAAGTCAATAATAGAATTGATTAAGAACGAAGGCAAAGGAAAGTGATTTTAGGATGGAAATAGAAATAGACCTTGAGAAAAGCCTGGAAGAAAACGCCTCAGGCTACTTTGAAAAAAGCAAGCGGGCAAAGCGAAAGTTAGCTGGTTTGAGAAGGGCAATGCTTGAAATGAGGAAAAAGATTGGCAGCGTAAAGGAAGCGCCAAAAGAAAAAGCCCTTGCAAAGAAAAGGAAAAGGCAGTGGTTTGAGGCATTCCACTGGTTTAGAACAGGACAGGGCTTTCTTGTGGTTGGCGGAAAGGATGCGAAAAGCAATGAGGCGGTTGTCAAGAAGCACCTTGAAGAGGGGGACATGTTTCTCCATGCAGACGTGCAGGGCGGAGCAGCATGCATCATAAAGTCAGCCGGCAAAAAAATTCCTGAAGAAACTCTCAAAGAAGCAGCAGAATTTGCTGCAGCGCGAAGCAAGGCCTGGCAGCAGCACCTGGCAGCAGTAAATGTCTACGCTGTCAGCAAAGACCAAGTTTCAAAAAAGGCTCCGAGCGGTGAAGCCTTGGCAACCGGGGGTTTCATGATTTACGGCAAAAGGCAGTGGTTCAGGAAAACCCCAATCCAATTCGCAATTGGCCTGTTAAAGGAAGGCAATGAGTTTTTGGTAATGGGTGGCCCCCCGAAAGCGGTGAAAATGAACTGCATCGCCCCTTTTGAAGTAGGCTTTGGCAAAAGAAAGAAAAGCGAGGTTGCCAAGGCCCTTTTGCAAAAATTTGAGCAAAAAACCGGCAAGAAACAGCCTGTTTCCTTGGATGACACCATTGCAGTCCTGCCAGGCGAATTGCTCGAAATTAAGGAACAGTTTTAATAGTTTTCAGACAGAATATATTTTTTACGGAGAGTTGAAAGAAATGCCAGAAAAGAGCATTGATTTAAAAGTAGCGGACCCTGACCCCACACATGTTGGCAGAAACATTGTTACGCTGGACAGGGAAAGCAAGCGGTATCTTGGCATTACAAGCGGCGACATTGTTGAAGTAGAGGGCACGAAGAAGACTGCTGCAATTGTGTGGCCTGCCAGGGCCAACGATGAGGGCAAGCTGTTGATAAGGATGGACAGCTTCATAAGGCACAACAGCGGGGTTGGCTTGGGCGAAAGGGTCACTGTTCGAAGAGTAATTCCAAAGGAAGCCAAGAAGGTTGTTTTGGCTCCAACACAGGAAATAAGGATTATTGCCTCTGGCTATGACAGAATCTTAAAAAAGAATTTTTTGGGCAGGCCCTTGACTATTGGTGACAGCGTTTGGATAAGCGTTTTTGGCTCAGGATTTGTCTACAAGGTCATTGATACCACGCCGAGGGGAACGGTAAAAGTAACCGACTTTACGCAGATTGTCTTGAAGGAAAAGCCTGCCAAGGGCGAACTAGAGGCAATTCCCAGGGTTTCATATGATGACATTGGCGGCTTGGATGAGCCGATTAGGAAGGTTAGGGAGATGGTTGAGCTGCCAATGAGGCACCCGGAGCTTTTCAGGAAGCTTGGCATTGTGCCGCCCAAGGGCGTTTTGCTTTTCGGACCACCAGGAACCGGAAAAACTCTTCTTGCAAAAGCAGTTGCAAATGAAACGCAGGCGCACTTCATTTCAGTCAATGCTCCGGCCGTGATGAGCAAATTCGTTGGAGAAGCAGAGGAAAGAATAAGGCAAATGTTCAAGGAAGCAGAGGAGAATGCGCCAAGCATTATTTTCATTGATGAGATTGACGCCATCGCTCCAAAAAGGGAAACAGTTATAGGCGAGGTTGAGAGGAGAGTTGTAGCCCAGATTCTTGCCCTAATGGACGGCCTAGAGGCAAGGGGCAATGTGATTGTGATTGCTGCAACCAACAGGGTGAACAGTCTTGATGAAGCACTTAGGAGGCCGGGAAGGTTTGACAGGGAAATAGAGTTCCCTGTTCCAAGCAAGAGGGCGAGGAAGGAAATTCTCCTGATTCACACCAGGGGAATGCCAGTTGCAAAAGATGTTGAGCTGGACTACTTTGCCTCAATAACCCATGGCTTTGTTGGGGCAGACCTCGCTGCCTTGGCAAAAGAGGCCGCGATGAAAGCCCTGAGGAGGTATCTGCCAGAAATAGACCTTGAAGAGGAGGAAATTCCACAGGAAATTTTGGAGTCTTTAGAGGTCAACAGGAAAGACTTCCAGAATGGCCTGAAGGACGTGCAGCCCAGTGCCCTGAGGGAAGTAGCAATAGAAATTCCCAACGTCAAGTGGGCCGAGATCGGCAATTTGGAAGAGGCAAAGGATGAGCTAAGGCAGGCCATTGAATGGCCTTTAAGGCACCCTGAAAGCTTCAAAAAAATGGGCATCAGTCCGCCTAGTGGCGTTCTGCTTTTTGGGCCGCCTGGCTGCGGCAAAACGCTTCTTGCAAAAGCTGTTGCTAGTGAGAGCGAGGCGAACTTCATTTCGGTAAAGG
>JAUWWX010000076.1 GCA_030616665.1 archaeon
CAAGAAAATTGAGGAGGAAGCAACAAAGGAAAAGCTCCCAAAGGGCCTTACAAGAAGGGAGCACGTGCTGAAGGTAACCTATGACAACCTTGTTGAGCTGCTTGGTGGAACAGCCAAAAAGGCAGTGGAAAAGCCGAAGAGGATTCTTTTGATTGGCCTCTATGGAATGGGCAAAACTACTTCATCAGCAAAAATAGCTAAGCACTACATGAAACGGGGTCTAAATGTTGGGCTTATCTGCGCCGACTCCTATAGGCCAGCTGCCTTTGAGCAACTGCAGCAGCTGAGTGCAAAGGCAAAAATTCCATTTTATGGGAATAAAAAAGAGAAGAACGCAGCAAAAATAGTTGAACAGGGTCTAAAGGAATTGAAGAAAGCAAACCTTGTAATAGTTGACAGTGCAGGCAGGGACGCCTTTGACGAAGAACTGGTTAAAGAAATAAAAGCCGTGGACAAGGTTTTGCATGCTGATGAAAAGTGGCTTGTCTTGGGGGCAGACATTGGCCAGCTTGCGAAAAAGCAGGCTCAAGCGTTTCATGAGGCTGTTGGCGTTAACGGCGTGGTAATAACAAGGATTGACGGTAGTGCAAAGGGCGGTGGGGCATTAGCTGCCTGTGCTGTAAGCAAGGCGCCAGTCTACTTTCTTGGGACAGGGGAAAAGCTTGATGATTTGCAGCCATTTGACCCTCAGCGTTATTTGAGCAGGGTAATGGGTTACGGTGATTTAGAAACCTTGCTTGAAAAAGCGAAGGAGGTAAGCGAGGAAGAGGAACTAAGCCCGGAGGAGTTGTTGAAGGGAGAATTCAACCTGGGTGTGTTCTACAAGCAGCTGAAGGCAACAAGGAAAATGGGTTCCCTTTCAAAGGTTGCGGAAATGCTTGGCCTGCAGATGCAGCTGCCAAAAGAAATGCTTGACATGACAGAGGAAAAACTTGACGGGTTCAAGGTTATAATGGACAGCATGACAAAGCAGGAGAAGCTGAATTCGGGTGTGCTGAACAGGTCAAGAATTCAAAGGATTGCAAAAGGCAGCGGGAAGAAAGAGGCAGAAGTAAGGGAATTGATAAAGAGTTATAAGCAGATGTCAACCGTGTTCAAGAAATTCAGAAAGCTTGATGAAAAGACTTTTAAGAAGAAAGGCGGCTTTGACATGCAAAAGCTTGCCCAGATGTTTGGAAAGAAGAAGAAAAAGAAGCTCAGGTTAAGGTGAGAGAGATGCGAAAAAGGGCAGGGGGTTAAAGTCAAATGCTTCTTGATTTCTTGCTGTTGAGGCAGGCTGTTTTACTCGCGGGCTGTGGTGCAGCAGCCTATACAGATGCAAGGACAGGCCTTATTTTGGACAAGATTACATACCCAATGATTGCAGCGGGAATTCTGCTGAACCTCTTGGAAGCAGAATGGTTTTTTCTGGCCTTTGGAGCAGCAGTTTTTGCGATAGGCTACGTTGTTTACTACATGGGAAAGCTTGGCGGTGGAGACGTAAAGCTGTTTACGGCAATTGCATTCCTGCTGCCTGTTCTGCAGGGGCAGGTTTTTTTGCTGAACGCCCTGTTTGCAGGATGCCTGCTGGCAGTTACTTTTTACTCTACCTACTACGTGGCAAAGTATGCAAGAAAAGGAATTTCTTGGAAAGAAAACAGGCAAAGCATTAGGAAAGCGCTTCTTTTTGGCATTGTAATAGCGGCATGGCTTTGGGCGGTTGTGTTCATGCAGGCAATTGCATGGCAAACAGCCCTATTGTTGGCTTTTCCACTGCTGCTTGCACTGCTCTTCCTTGCCTTTGAGAGGGGAATCAGGCACTGCTTCTTCTTGAGGCAGCTGGCTTTGGGCAAGCTGGAGGAAGACGAGGTCATTGCAGCAGAGTTTCTAAGCCCTAGGATAAAGAAATTGCTTGATTTGAAGGTAAAGGGCGTTTTTGGGGAAAGGGAAATAGCAAAGCTCAGGAAGCTCGGCGTGAAAAGGGTTCCTGTCTACAGGGACATGCCGCCCTTCGCTCCCTTCATCCTGCTTGGATGCATTGCAGCAATTCTTATACCTGACTTACTTGGCTTGCTGTTTGCCTGAATTCGCCTATTGCTTTTTCTTTCTTTGAGGCCTTTTTATTCCATGCTCTTTAACGATTCTTCTCAGAAGCCCTCTGAGCGGCTCGTCGGGGGTATTTGGTTCCATGAAAAGCAAGGACTTCTCGGTTCGAGCGATGACGTGTTTTACTCTAAACTTTGCGTGGCTATCGCATGCAACTATGCAGTCCTGTGATAGAAGCAGTCTCCTTAGCTGTGCTGGTTCCAACAAGCCAACGCCAGCTGTTCGCAGCTCAAACAACTCAAACAATTTCCTCTTGCTTAGCATGTTTGCAAAGCTCATCCTCCTGTTCACAGATGCCTGCTCTCCAAGAGTGCAGAGAAACAAAACCTTTACCTTTTTCCGTCTTTTTGAAACAGGCTTTGGCCTTGCTCTTTGTTTAGGCCTTGTAACACGCTTTTTAACAACCCTTTTCCTCATACAAAGCAACATTCCCCTAAATGTTTTTAATTGCCTTTTGCTGAAAAGGCAATGCCCTCAACGCTAATTTTGGCAGGTTCTTCTACTTTGCCTTCAACCGAAAACTTTGCTGGCAGAAATTTTTCAACTACTGCGATGTTTGTAACGCAGTGCTTTGTCAGCTTCGTGCAATGAATCTCGCTTTTTCCTTGGGCAAGGGCCATGAACGGAATCAGCTGGTCTGCCAAATGAGAATCACAGGGCTGCCTTGGCCTCAGCTCATTCAGCAGGTTTTTGGCTGCCTCTTTTCCAACCATTTCCGCTGGCTTGCCTTTTGCGCCAAGGGCTGAGCCACTGAGAATTACGCCACTGTTTGTCCTGGCAAACACTGTTATGCCAGAACCGATTGTTGCTGCGTTTTCCCTGCACTCAACTCTTTCCTCAACCTCTGTGTTAAGGCGCCTCAGTTCTTGTTTTGCTGCAATCACCTGGTTTAGGGCAACGCTTTTGGGCAAAGAGGCGCAGTGGCTGAAAATCCTCACAAATTCTAGCTTGCCAAAATTGGTTATTGCAATTGGCTTGAGCGGAAGCCTTGCGGGCTTTGAGCTGAAGGAAACGCTGCCGTTTCCCTTTGGGAAGTATCCAAACCTGTTGACGTGTGCCTCAAGCCTTGCGCCCATTTTGTGCAATTGGGGAAAGAGAACCTTTCGCAAGAACTCCATTGGCGGAGAAAACGGAACGTTTGTTCCTCCGCTTACATGCAGCTTTATTTCTTGCAAAAGGGAAACTGGAAGAATTTGGCTAAGCAGCAGGGAAACCGAGCCTGCTGTGCCGATATTCACATTCAAATTTGTTGCTGAAATTTTTTTGGCGGCGAAGAAAAGTTCTGCTGAGCCAATTGTTGCATTGTACAGTTCGGCATTGCAGATTGAGGCAATTGTTTTAACTGCTGCCAAATGCTGTGGCCTCAGGCCAGGCTTTGGCCTGCTTGCCCTGATGTTCTTTATGTGAACAGGCTTGCCTGAGATTGCTGAAAGGGCAAGGGTTGTCCTCAGGACCTGGCCCCCGGCCTCAAGCATGCCGCCATCTATTTCAACCGTTTCCTGCCTTTCCATGTTTTTCACTAAATCCTTACAACCACTTTTCCTTTAATTGAATAGGTTAGGACTGCCATTCCCAGGAGAATGAGGGCAAAGACCAAAAAGGGAAACTGCAAACTGAATGCGTCTGCCAATATGCCCAGGGCAAGGACGCTTGCAAAACCGCTTACTTTCAGGACCGCGCTGAATATTCCGGTCATTTCTCCGTCCTGCACTCTGGGCGTGATGTCGGTTATAAGGCCGTTTACTGCAGGCTGTATCAATGCAAGAATCAAGCCAAGGGCCAAGCAGGCAACAAAGAAGGTTATTGAAAGGCTGGAAGTCAGAGAGATTGCAAGCAGCGAAATTGCCGCCAAAACAAAGCCGGCTGAAATAAGATTGATTTTTCCAAGCGAGTCAGCCAGTTCGGCGAAGAAGAAGGAAAGTAGGTAAGGCAGGTTGATTGCGGCAAACAAAAGGCTGATTTCAATCAAGCCAAGGTTGAGGGACAGCGCATACAGGGGAAGGAGGAAGATGACTATTGCCTGGATTGACCTCATGAAAAAGCCAATCAGCAGGCTAATCGCCCCAACAAACCCCATTGCCTTGAGGTCAAGCAGCTCTTTTTTGAAAATGCCGTCCTTCACAACCACTTCTTCGATTCCTTGGGCAATCGTTTCTCCGCTGTCCTTTACCTTTGAGATTATTAGGGCGGCAATTATTGGAAAGGGTATAAGAGCAAGCAAAAGCCAGTTAATCTTTTCTGGTGTGAGGCTGAAGAGCAGGATAATTGGGATAACAAACAAGGGCGCCAGGACATAGGCAAGCCTGTGGAAGGTCATGTACAAACCAAAGGTTGCACTGGTCTTTCCCTTTGGCGAGTTTTCCCTGATGAAGCCCTCTACAGGGATCCACAGCAGGGAACCAAAGCCGTGCAGAATTCTTGCGAAAAAGAGGGCAAGCAGGACAAGGCTGCTGTGAACGAATGCAAGGGAAAAGTAAAACAGCCCGATTATGGGATAGGAAAGCATTGAAAGGACCGCGTATTTTATTTTGTTTACCTTGTCTGCCAGGTCGCCAACTGGAACAGAAAAAACCGCCCCAACAAGGAAAAACAGGCCGTAGAATAACCCTGCAAGGCTGTAGCTTTTGACTATGCTGTGGATGTAAATTGAGAGAAATGGCTCAATGATGCCCCAGGCAAGCATGTAAACAAACATGCCAAAAATGAGTATTTTGACGTCTTTTGGAACAGAGCTCAAATCCCTTAGGACCCTGGTATACAAAAATGAAAGATGGTAATGCACTCAGAAAACACCTGAGTAAAGGAAAGGGCATTATCTTTAATATAATTAATCCCTACACTTGATTAGGATGGAAGTGCTTGTCACAGGCAGCCAGGGCCTTGTTGGAAAGAGGCTTGCTGCTGCTTTGGAGAGAAAAGGCCACAGCATAAAAGAGTTTGACGTTGCTTTGGGAAACGACCTGCTTAGTCCAGAGCAGTGCAGGAAAGCATGCAAAGGCGCTGACGCAGTCTACCACCTTGCAGCAGTCTTGGACGAGAAAAGCAAAATGTTGTTCAAGGTCAACGTAAACGGAACTGAAAACATTTTGCAGGCAGCTGCAAAGGCAAGATGCAGCCAGTTCATTTACCTGAGCACTGCCGGCGTGCACGGCAATTTCAAGGGAACGGTTGACGAG
>JAUWWX010000144.1 GCA_030616665.1 archaeon
CAGGAGTTTTCTGCAGAAGATGCGTCAAAAATCGAGTGGGTTCAAAAGCTTGCCTCTGCAGCCAAGCTGTTTGTGCAGGATGCCTTGAGCGTCTGCCACAGAAGCCAGCCAAGCGTTGTCGGCTTTGCTGCATTGCTGCCAAGCTTTGTTGGCCCTCTTCTCGAAGCAGAATTGAATGCCCTTAAGCACTTTGATTCAGGCGAGAAGCCATGCGTATTTGTTTTGGGTGGTGCAAAGGTAAGTGACAGCGTTTCCCTGATGCAAACGCTGTTTGAAAAGGAAAAAGCCGACAAAATATGCGTCGGTGGCCTTTTAGGGGAACTGTTTTTGAAGGCAAAGGGTATAAGCCTCGGAGAAAAGGACCACTTCTTTGATGAAAAGGGTTTGAATGGCTTGGTTGAGCCAGCAAAGCAGTTGCTCAGCCAGTACAGTGAGAAGGTGGTTCTGCCTGTTGACGTTGCCATAATGGACGACAGCGACGAGAGGGAGGAAATCTCTGTCAAGGAATTGCCCAAAGAGAACATGATTTACGACATTGGCGCTGAAACCGTTGCCCTGTTCAAGGATCGCCTGAAGAAGGCAAAGCTGGTTGTGATGAACGGCCCAATGGGTGTCTTTGAAAAAATGGATTTTGAGATTGGAACAAAAAAGGTTTTTAATGCGATAAGCAAGAGCAGGGCTTTTTCTATTGTAGGAGGGGGCGACACCGAAACAGCGTTGCAGCAGACCGACTTTTCGCCAAAGGATTTCTCGCACGTTTCGCTTGCAGGAAAGGCCCTGCTGTTGTACCTTAGTGGAAAAGAACTGCCCGGCCTTCTTGCCCTGCAAAAGTGAACAGAAAAATGAATTACACGATTAAGAAGGAGGATTTGCCTACTTTTCTTTCCTCGCTAAAAAAACGCTTTGAGGTCATTGTTCCTGCAAAAAATGAGGTAGGTGCAAGCAGCTTTCAGGCTTTTGAAGGACAGCAGCTCTATTTGGATACGAGGACAGATTTTTCTCCGAAAAAGTACTTCAGGCCAGCCAAGGAAAAAATCTTTTCCTTTAGGAAAAAGAGTGGTTCCTATGGGATTAAAGCAGAGTTTGACAAAACCAAGCGCGTTCTATTTGGGATAAGGCCCTGCGACACGCATGCCCTGCACGCCCTTGACCTGCTTTTTATAAAGTATTTTGGCGAAGACCAATTCTACAGCAGCAGGCGGAAAAACACAGTGCTGATTGCCCTGCACTGCACAGAAGCGTGCGAAAACAGCTTCTGCACAAGTATGGGTGCCTCCCAGGCAATCGGGCACGACCTGTTGTTCGTTGAAAGGGGCAGCGGCTTTTTCGTAAAGCCTGAAACCGAAACAGGAAAAAAGCTTCTTGACCCGAAATTCTTCAGGCATACAAGCGATGCGCCCCCTTCGCCAAAAATTAGCTGCCAAAAAGAGCTTGAAACCCAGGACCTGGGGGAAAGCCTTTACCGCAACTTTAACCATGGCATTTGGAAACAGGAGTCAGAGAGGTGCCTCAGCTGCACGGCGTGCACCCAGGTCTGCCCGACATGCTACTGTTACATTACAGACGATGAATTCGCTTTCGGTTCAGAGAAGGAGAGTAGCAGGTTCAGGCTGTTGGCCAGCTGCCAGCTGCTTCGCTTCACAAAAGTCGCCGGCGGCCACGTTTTCAGGCAAAGCAGGTCTTCAAGGTTAAGGCAGTTTGTCCTGCATCACCTTTCCTATTTTGAGGAAAACCACGGCGTGCAGCTGTGCGTTGGCTGCGGCAGGTGCATTAGTGCCTGCCCTACAAAAATTGATCTGACCGAGATTGCAAATAAAATTCAAAGTCATGCTTTAGGGGGCAAAAAATGATAACGCCGGAAAAGCCTGAGTTGGCGGAAATAATTTCTGTTGAGCAGGAAACAGTTGACACAAAGACCTTTGCAGTAAAATACCTTGACCAAAAGAGGCAGAGGGACTTCTTTTTCATTCCAGGGAAGTTCATGATGCTAAGCGTCTTCGGTTTTGGTGAAATACCTCTAAGCATTTCTTCCTCGCCCTACAAGACAGACTCAATGCAATTCACTGTTGTAAACGTGGGCAATGTCACAAACGCATTGCACTCGCTTAAAAAAGGCGACAAAATCGGTTTAAGGGGCCCTTTTGGGAACGGCTTTCCAATGCAGAGGTTTAGGAAAAAGAACATTTTGTTTGTAAGCGGCGGCTGCGGCTTCGCACCCCTGCGGAGCGCGATTTACGCAGTGCAGGCAAAGAAAAGCATGTTTGGCAGGGTTTCAATCCTGTTCGGCTGCAAGCATCCCAAAAACCTCCTTTTTGGCAAGGACATGGAACAGTGGAACAGGGAGGGCTTCCAGGTCCTTTCGACAGTAGACCAGCCGGATGAAAAATGGCAAGGCAATGCCGGTGTTGTTACAGGCCTCTTTGGCAAGATGACAGTGCCTGTTGAAAACACAGTGGCCTTGTTATGCGGCCCTCCCATAATGATTCACTTTGCCTTAATTGAACTGAGGAAGCTTGGCTTCAAGGACAAGCAGATGTATGCTTCCCTGGAGAGGATGATGCAGTGCGGCGTTGGCTACTGCAGCCACTGCAACATTGGAAACAAGTATACCTGCATTGACGGCCCAATCTTCAATGCAGCTGACTTAAAAGAATTGCCTGTAAAGGAGGACTAATAGTGAAAAAGAAAAGGCTTAGGATTGGTTTTTTCTCCCTCAGCTGCTGCGAGGGCTGCAAGTTAACGGTTTTGGATCTTAAGGAAAGGCTGTTGCAGGCATTCAA
>JAUWWX010000001.1 GCA_030616665.1 archaeon
AAGCACCGGCAGCTGCTTGACCAGATCTTAAGCATCAAGGCAAAGAAGCCTGTGCCAAGCAGCAAGCCTGGAAATGTCTCCCTCAAGGTTTTGCAGAACGTGCCTGCCTTCATGGGCAGTGATATGAAGGAATACGGCCCCTTTGAAAAGGACAAGAGCATAGCGGTTCCGGAAAAGATTGCTAGCCTGCTTGTTTCAAGAAAGCTGGCTGAGAGGGCTTGAGGTGTTTTTTATCAGGAATACACAACTTGCAAGGGAGCCAAGCACCTTCTTTTTGAGGGTGAAGTGCAGTGGCTGCGGGAACGAGCAGGTTATCTTCAGCGCTGCAAGCATGGCCGTACTCTGCCTCGGCTGCAACCAGGTTCTTGCTGCCAGTGGCCCTGGCAAAATAATTTTGAAGTCAAAGGTTGTAAAATCTTTTTAGGGTGTTGCGAAAAATGGGTTCTGGCTCGAAGGTTGTGAATTTTTTTTAAGGGTGTTGTGAAGATGGATGAGAACCAAGATGTGCCGGATATGGGCGAAACCGTTGTATGCAAAGTGAAGCAGGTCCTCAACTATGGTGCGTTTGTTGAGCTTGTGGAATACGGCAACAGAAAGGGCTTTGTGCATATAAGCCAGGTTGCTACCAGGTGGGTAAAAAACATAAGGAACTTTGTCAAAGAGGGCCAGGTCAGGGCTGCAAAGGTCCTTTCAATTAATAGGGAGAGGGGTCAGATAGACTTGTCTTTCACCAAAGTTTCGAGTCATGCCCAAAGGGCAAGAATAGAGGAGTGGAAGCAGCTGAAGCGGTGCAGGAAGCTGCTTGAAATCCTTGCAAAAGAGCAGCACAAAACCTTCGAGGAAGCCTGGGAGGCTATTGCAAACCCATTGCTTGAAAAATATGACCGCTTGGCAGAGGCATTCCAAGAAATTGCATTGCATGAGGAAGCCGCAGCAGGTGTTGACAGCAAGTGGCTCAAGCCGTTAGTGGAAATGGTTAAGAAAAACGTGCCACCTCCAGAAAAAACGCTTAAGGGAACGCTTTCGCTGAGAAGCTTTAGACCTGATGGCGTAGATGCAATCAAGCAGGCCCTATTAAAGGCAGAGAAATTGAAGGGAAAGAAGATTGAACTTTTTTACAGCGGCGGCGGAAAATACGCTCTAAAAGCAACCGCCTCAGATTTCAAAAAAGCAGAAAAGGAGCTTAATGAGGCCGCTGCAATGGTGGTAGAAACAGTGAAGGCTTCCGACGGAGAAGCAAACTTTGAGAGGGCTGACTAGGATGGGAACAAAGGTTGTTTTCTTGAAGAAGAAAAGGCTTTCAAAGCCAGTCCTTTTTGTGGGATTGCCAGGCATTGGCCTGGTTGGAAAAATCTGCGCGGACTACTTTTTGAAACAGTTCAAGACAGAGCTCATAGCAGAAGTCTACAGTGACAGCTTTCCGCCAACAGTCCACACAAAGGCCGGCCTAATAGACCTGATCACAGACCAGCTGCACGCATTCAAGTTCAAGGGAAGGCACTTCCTTTTCCTTGCTGGGCCGGTGCAGCCAAGCCTTGATTTTAGGGCAGGCGGTTCACAAGAGCACTACGATTTTGCGGAGAGAATTGTTGAGACTGTAAAAAGCCTGGGTGTGAAACAGGTTTTTACCCTTGCAGGGATAAACATCGGCGACAAGAGGATGGAAGTGCAGCCAAGCGTTGTCGTTGCGGCAACAAACAAAAGGCTGTTGCAAGAATTCAAGGCAATTGGCGCGAAGTCAGATGAAAAAGAAGGCCTTATAAGCGGGGCAGCTGGCATGATTTTGGGAATCGCTGCACAGCACGGTTTGGAAGGAGCCTGCCTCATGGGCGAGACAAACGCAAAACTTGTTTACGGAGACCACGGCGCAGCCAAAAAGCTGATCGAGTTGCTTGTCAAGCGCTTTGGCTTCGAGGTTGACATGAAAAGCATTGAAAGGGAAGCCAAAAACATCGAGGAAGCCTTCAAAAAGCTCGTCAGGCAGTTCGAGGAAGTGGAAGAAAAGATGCCCCCAGAGGGGCCAAGCTACGTGAGGTAAAGGATTAAACCCCTTACAACAAGTCCTTATAATGTTTCATTTCTGGGTGTCGCTTAAGCATTTCAAGCACTCTTTCCACACCGTACTCTACTATTCTGGGAGTGGTCTTGTGCTTTTCTGCAATCTCTGTATAACTTTTGCCTGGTTCTCCAGCCAAGCCAAAACGCTCAAAGAAAAAAGTTCTGTATTTTGGTTGGACGCGTTGTAAGCCGTTAACAATTTTTACGACCTCTTTATTAAATTCCACGTTCTTAACCCGTTTTCTTCTATCTTGAACAGTTCCTTCAAAAGTCTTCTCACCACCCGGTATTTTGTTACTTAACGATTTAATTGATCCAGGGCTTCTTTTTTGTGCCCTGGCTTTTTCTAACTCTACTTTCAAACGGTTTTCCATTGCCACCCAGGCAAAAGTGCTAAATTTTGTCCTGCCGTCATATTTCGGTGCCAGTAGGCTCAATTCGTGAAGTGCTATTTGCTGAACGTCCTCTTTGTCCATTGCAAGCTTTTTAAAATGGCCTGAATTCTTTTCCCAAAATTTTTTACCTATTTCATATGCAAGACCCTTGTTGTTTTTGAACAAATCTTCTGGGCGCACTTTCTTTTTTGCTTTCCTGCGCTTAACCTTTTTTCCTCTTTTCCTAACAGGGACCATACGTAAAAAATAGGCTCTTTTCCCTTTTTATCCCTTTTCCCTAGAATTCCCCAAGCGTCTTCTGGCCCTTAAAGCTATCCTTTTCCTTCATCTCGGCTTCAATTTCCCCTTTTTTCCTTTCAAATTCTTCCTTGCTGTCACAAATCACTGGCTTGCCGTAGTTGCCTCCACCGCCAGCAATGTAGTGGACAAAGCCCTTTCTGAAAGAAACTACCTTTTGACCAACCCTTGGGTTTACCTGCTTCAATTCCTCTTCTGCTGCATCAATCAATGCGTTTATCTCACTCCCAAACCTTTCAACAAAGTCTCGCCACATGCTCTGCACGCTTATGCTGTTAATGCCTTGCACATTCAAGGCTAGCTGTATTATTTCTGCAAGCGGCACAATATGCAGGTAGCGTGGCCTAAACTCTGGATGCTTGCTTTTTCCGTCTGAAAGCATTTCAATCCTGTCTCGAACGCCCCTCTTAATGGAGCCCCTGCACTTTGGGCAGCGCCAATTCAAGGCCTTTGCCTGTTCCAGGGAGAACTTGGAGTAGCATGCATTGCAGGCAGTCATGTGGTATTTGCCTTCCCTTGGGTCAAGGCCAACGTTTAGCTTAATCCTTTTTTCCTCCTTTTCCTCCAGCGCCTTTTTAAGCTCCTTAAAGGAAGGCTCTTTCATTTCAATTCTTGTGAATTCCCTGCCTATGCGATAAGGCCAGGGGCTGTGAGCATCTGAGCACGTGAGAAATTGGTATTGCCTGTTTTCTGCAATCATGTCAGCATAGTTGGTATCAGCGCTCAAGCCAAGCTCAAGAAAATGGATGCTTTTTCCCATGTTTCCATATGCCTTTTGGATGCTGTCAAAGAAGGCGTAAACAGAAAAGTAGGGCGTGAAAGCATGCGCTGGCCCAATAATGCCGCCTGCATCCAAAACCTTTTCCGCAATCTCTTCTGGTGAAAGCCTGATAACCGGCCTGCCGCAGCCCCAGCTGTCAAACACTGCCTTTCCCTTCAAGGATTCCTTCAAATTGAGGGCAGAGGCAAAATCCGGCAAGAACACCAAATGGTGAATCCTCTTGTTGCACTGCACTTCAACCTGCGGAATGAAGAAAACCTGCTCTTTCTTGTCCAAAAAAACACCGTTCTCTTTCTCAATAATGTTTTCGCGCAGGTGCTTCATCCAGCTTGCCTGCAGCATGTCTGCCATGCCGCAGACATCAAGGCCCTTCAGCTTTGCCTGCTCTGCAATTATTGGGATGAGCATGTTCTTGCTCACGCCCGAGCTATACGGCCCGTGGAAATGCAAATCGCAGTTGAATTCAGTCATTGCTCGCTCTCCATTTCGTCTCTAATCCTCTCAACTTCTAGCAATTTCCTTAACAGGTAAACACAATAGTGCTCTTCGGCCCCTATCTTTATTCTTATTCCTTTCCTCTCTGTTTGCAAAGAGGTTTTTCCCAAGTATTCAAGTTTGCCAATGCGCTCTAAACTCACATCAATCATTGTTCTGAGTGTATTTATTAAAGTGCTTGCATTTTCAATACTTCTATTATTGTCAAATATTTTGAGAAGCCTGTTGTATCCTTTGACCATTTGCGCATTTTTGTCAGATAAGGCTTTTTCCCTTTCGCGCAATTTACCTATCAGTGACGCCCTTCTTTTTCCCGCTTCTGCAATCAACCGCTTTAAAATTTTCTGTTCTGCCTGGGTTTTGTTTTTAAAGTAGTTTTTTAGGACACGTTCGTGCTTTGCATCAGAATCGCTAATCCTAATCAGGCTTTTTTCCATCCTGCTTGCGCTTCTCTTCAAAGACTTTTTCCAAGCCTCTGAGCCAGGTCTTTTGTGTATTCTTTTCGGCATGCAATCAACCAATATGCTTAATTACTTTCTCAAAGAAAATTAATTTATAGTCTGTGTTAAGGTTAATCAGTGGCTTTTTCTTGTTTTTAAAAATGTCATCTGCTGTATAACGCGGTTTCTTGCTTCATTCAGTGCTACCGCGGCTTCATAGGCTGCAAATCTCACCAGTCTCAAAAGCTCCTTTTTTGGCACTGAGTAGTTTTCCATATGTCTACTTATCCCATGTCTGTCCGCCCACTCGACTTCTGTGCCAGGGGAGTTCATCATTATTGCCCTTCCGTACTCTTCCATTATCCCCCCTCTTTGGGTTTGACTACTTGCCAGGCTCTCAATTTTTGAAATAACTTTTAGTATGTTCTGCAGTTCGCCTTTAGATTTTGTTGTCCTAATGCCCGCACTTTTACCCTTTCTAATCTTTCGCCAAACCACTTCCATTTGGCCTGGGCCATAACCAAGTTTCATTTCTCCATATATTTTAACAAGGGCTCTTGACAATTGTTTGACGGCTGTTATCGGAATGTCTGGAGGGCTTTTTCCTATCTTCCATTCATTTGCATTTTTTTCAAAAGCAAGCTTTGCCGCTGAATCCACAGTTTTCATTGCTTCCTCGCCAAGCATAGCTATTTCGGCTCTCTTTCTAGTGGGTGAGAAATCTCTGGGCCTTGCGTAATGTACTCTTTTTTCACGTAACCTGCTTGCTCTTCTAATCATTCAATATATTGTTAATTTCTTCCTATAAAAAAGTAATAGTTATGCCTGAATTGCATGAGGCAATGCTTTACAGCAAGCTTGAGGGCAAGAAAGTGAAATGTGGGCTTTGCAGGAGAAACTGCCTAATCCAAGAGAATGGAAAGGGCCAGTGCGGCGTAAGGAAAAACCTTGGCGGCAAGTTGTACAGCCTTGTCTACGGCAGAACCCTTACAATGGAAATCGACCCAATAGAGAAAAAGCCCTTGTTCAACTTCAAGCCAGGAACCCAGTGCCTGGGAATCTCAACCTATGGCTGCAATTTTTTCTGCAGGCACTGCCAAAACTGGCAGATTTCACAGCAGCGCGATGAGAAGGCAATTGCTGCTGTACCCTTCACTTCCCCGGTGGAAATTGTTGAGCAGACGCTTGCAGCAGGCGTGGAGGGAATTGCCTACACTTACACCGATCCAACAATCTTTGCAGAGTACGCTTTGGACACGATGAAGCTGGCACGCAAGAAAGGGCTTTACAACGTATGGGTAAGCAACGGCTATATGTCCAAAGAATGCATTGACGAGATTGTCCCCTTCCTTGACGCAATCAATGTTGACTTGAAGGGTGATGCCCGCTTTTACAAAGAGATTGTTGGCAACGCAAATATTGAATTTGTCAAGGAGAACATTGCCTACTTATACAAGAAGAAAATCCATTTGGAGGTAACAAACCTAATAGTGCCTGGATACAATGACAAGGAAAAGGACTTTGAGAGTGTTAGCAGCTTCGTTGCATCCCTCTCTTCGTTTGTGCCCCTTCATTTCACGAGGTTCTGGCCCTGCTACAAGATGCAGCATTTGCCTCCAACAGATGTAGGCAAGCTGCACAAGGCAAAGGAAATAGCTGAAAAAGCCGGCTTAAAATACGTTTACATTGGAAACGTTGCGGAGGAGGAAAGCACCAAATGCCCAAAATGTAGGGCTGTCCTTATAAAGCGCTTTGGGTTTGCCGCTCAGCCAGTTGGCTTGGGCAAGAAAGGAGAATGCAGGAAATGCGGCGCAAAAACAGGGATAATTGTTTGAAAGCTGACAACCCTAAAACAGCCCAAAGAATTTCATTACCAGCATTGCTCCAATGCCAGCCAAGCCGAATATTATGCTTATGGCAAGGGAGGGGATGAAGGGCAGTTCCACGTGGAAAACGTAGGTTAGGACGAGCCATGCAGCAATTCCCAAAATGGTGTTTATTACTATTTTCTTCAAAAAGAAGAATATCACTACTGCGGCAACGACGAGGATTATTCCCCCTGCCAGAATGACCGGGTTTCCAGCCAGTTGCAGTGCTGCTGTTCCCACGCTTTCTGCTGAGGCTGTTGCTCCCTCACCCAAGCCGTTTAGAATGTGGTCCGGCATAGGAATGTCCAAAACAGGAATTTGTATCATGCCAGTTATTTTTCTTGTTCAAAATGGTTTTTAAGGAAACCCCCTTTTTTGCAGAAAGAGGGGTTTGGGTGTCATTTAAAAATTTTTGCAGGCAAAGACTTTTTTACATGGCTAGGTTTAGCGAAGAGCAGAAGAGAATCGCACTGCTGTTAATTCACGGCCCAAAAACCTCGGAGGACCTTAATTCGCAGCTCAACATCCCGTTCAACAAGCTTTCTGATGAGCTGAAGGCAATGCTCAAGCTTGGCGTAATTGAAAAACAGGGCTTTCCAACCAAGTACAGCCTGAAAAAGAACATTGCCAGTGAAGTGCAGAAAAGGAAAAAAATAGCGGAAACTGACCTGAACAGGCTCAGGATAAGGGCCTTCATTGAAATGCAGGCAATTGAGGAAGAGCTGCTAAAAAAAACAGCTGCTGCAGCTTGAGGAGTCAATGAAAAAGGACAGCAATTTCACCCTCTACAACCTTGACAAAGCCCCAATAGAAAAGCAGGGCGATTACTACTCAACATACTTTGAGATAAACTTCAGCGTAAAGGACTTTGCTTCCCTAATAAGGTTCATGTTCTTCTACGGGCCGAGCAGCGTCGAGGTTGTGAAGCCAGCCAAAATAGAGTTCAGCGCCCAAGACCTGCAAGACGGTCTAATGGAAACAGCCGACATGGTGCAAAAGTACAGTTCTGCAATCCACAAGCTGCTTAACAGGGAAGAGCTTGAAAGGTTCAACGCCGAGTTGTATAAGTGAATTCCCTCTTTTTTTCGTCAATTGAGGAAAAACAATGCTTCGACAATTGTACGGCTTGGTTTCTGCAAAAGCGGTAAATCAGCCCTTATTGGCTGAAAACAGCCCTTTAAAGCCCCCTTGGAAAGCGAAAGGTATTTAAATATGCTCATGTTATTAGGTTATGAGTCTAGCTAGACAAATAGTGCCTTTTCATTATACATCACGATCGTGAAAGGTACATCTAGACTTATTCTTTGTAAAAAAAGTGAGGTGAAACAATAAATGAAAGGTTTGAACATAAAGAAGCTTGCCGCTATTGCGGTAGGTGGAGCTTTAGTCGGTTCAGCCTTGGCGCCGCTGGCAGCAGCAATTAACGTCACAAAGGCAGACGTTGTTGGTGCAACCGGTGCTCCAGTGGTTAACGTCGTTGCAGGAATCAACGCACAGGCAAGTGACTTTGTTTGGGCAGGAAACATTGCCGCAAAAGTCGCTCAGTTGGCCACAGTGGACACTGCATTGGCAGGTGGCGAAGGAACCGCTACACCAACAGGCCTAAGCGTTGACCTGGCTGTTGGCGGAGAAACGACTTATAGCACAGAGTACGCAAAAACCTACGATGGAAGCAGCTATGGATTTGACAATACTAGCACTGATGCTGTCGCAGAATTCATAAAAGCGCCAGGACACGGCCAGCTGCCGTTCCTGTACAATGCATCAAAGAGCTACAGGTACAATGGTTCAACGTACAACGCAACAATGAAGGAAACCATCGGCATTGAAGCAGACGCAAGGTTTGAATACAACGACAAGGACGTCAAGGACCTAATTGCCTTGTTGGATGCAGAGGGCGACCTCAATTACGTCATTGACTTTGGTGACGGAATACCAAGCCAAGTAAGCAAAAGCGACACGGAAAAGTTCACTGACCAGGCCAACGACAACATCGTAATCCCTTTCATAGGAGACGAGTTCACGGTCCAAGAAATTGACATGTTGAGTTCGCCTAAGACAATCAGCCTGATAAAGGAGAGTGCAAAGGCAAACTACAACGAGGGCGACACAATCCCAGGGCTTACAGGAAAGGGAACCTACGCTGGCGAAGAGATGTCAGTCAAGGTTGCAGCCGTAACGCAGGCAGGGCCAACTGGTTCAGCCTACAGTGCAAGGTTTGGCCTATACGATTCAGAGGGAAACCTTGTTGACAGCCAGACGCTTGAAAGCGGACTCTACCTGCAGAAGAACTTCCTTGACGCGGAAGGCGCATATGCGCTGGAAACAGTCATCTATATCTCGGAAATAAACATTGAGCCAACCACAAGCAAGGGCGTCATAACCCTGGTTGTCGGCAAAAACGTTGTAACCATAGGCAACGACAAGGTATACCCCTATGACGAAACAAACACAGACACCACAACATGGTACTGGGCAGCAAGTATCGATGAAAACACCAGTACGACATCGGTAGGCGTTAACACAGTAGCCGCGGTAAGCGTCAAGAACAGGGAACAGGTATGGAATGCACAGAGCCCGCTTTGGAGCACCACCAGTAGCCTGACCGAAAAAGGCAAAGAGGAAGCGGCTGCCGGAGGAGACACAGCCCACTTCCTGCAGGGCGAAGAAACAGGCCTTGGCTATGACTTCGTCAAGCTAAAGTTCAAGGGCTTCAAAGAAGACCAGGACAAGACAAAAATAATAGTCGGAAACAAGGACATAGTGTACACGGACGCAGACGACACATCGGCCACAATTCCGTTCTACTTTACAGTACCAGGACAGCCAGCAACAGGTACGCCATCACAAAAGACCATCACATTGAACAGCACAAACTTCTACGCAAAGTGCTACAAGGGAACAGTGAATATCGATGTCTACGACGACAACAAGCTGAACGGTTCAGCGCTTGACTTCGGAAGCATAGCCAATATAGGTTACATAGCCACGGACAACGGATGGGTTGCAATTAACACCTCCGCAATAACAAACGTGGACGTCGACATCAACGGTGTACAGTTCACCGTTACAGATGACCTTAATGCAAATGTCTACGACGGCAATGGTGCAACACTGCAGGCAGACGGAAACTGCGCCTATGCCTCAGAGGAATGGGGCACAGACGGCTCGCAGTCAGCCTACCTGAATGTAAACGGTACATCAACCTATAACCAAATTGGCTTGGATGGCACCGATACTGATACAGTGTACTTTGACGACACCAACACCACTAGGACTCCAGGCGACCTGCCAATCTACTTTGCCAAAAGCGGAATGCAGGACACCTATAAGTACAGGCAGTACTACAGCATAAGCGGCAAGCAGGTCTACCTGCTACTGGACAGCAGTACAGACTTCAGCAACACCTTCAACAGCGTAGCAGACGTGAACTTCGTTGGAACAGACCCAGTTAACCTAGGCGACAAAGGTATCACGGGAGGCGAAGTCGCAGGCCTCTTCCCGTACTACTGGCCTGACACAGTGGATTTCACAAACGATTCAGCGGACGAGACCTATATAACAGCAATCTTTGGCGTACAAGGCCACACAACAGTCAGGGACAACTTCAGGATACACATTGACACCTATACCAACAACCTGATTACGCTGCCAAACACCAAGAGGGACGGCTATGAGGCAGACGTCAACTATGTGGACACAGATGAGCCGACATGGAGCCTGAAAGCCAGGACAGATGTGGCAACTGCATTGCACGCAGGCATAACAAACTTTGGCACCACAGCTGAACTGACTGACGACATGGAGACAGCAACCTTCACTATCCCAGAGACAAGGGTTTACCTGAGCCTGACAGTAATGGGCGAGGGAGCCACAATGACAGTGGAAGGCGGCGAAACAGAGGAAGGTGTCTTGGAAGGTGAGACAGTAACCATTGCCGGAAAGGACATCACAGTTGCAGCAATCAACTACGCAGCAGGAACCTGCACAATAGAGGGCGAAACATATCCAAAGATAGTCTCAGTCGGGCAGTTGGTCTTCACAGACTCGCCGGCACCGGCCGGAAACCACATCATTGTAGGTGGTTACATGGTCAACAAGCTGGCTGAGAACGTTGTATTGGGCGATGGGTCAACGCTGCAGGAAGCATTGACTGCGCCTGGCGACGTCGTAGCCGAAGTGCTGGCAAACGGCAACATTGTTGTTGCTGGATACACGGCAACCGACACTGTGACAGCTGCCAAAGAACTAATCAGCGCACTGGACGTATTGGCTTAATTGGATAAAAAAATTAGGTTTGAGTAAAACCTAATTTTTTTCCTTTTTTTTTCTTTTTTTCAAGCTTTTTTGCTTAAACAACCCCCTGGTTATGTAGAAGTTCCATTGGCTGCTGTGTACGTTTTTATTCCTTTTGCTTTAATTCTTGCTTATGAACAAAGAGCACGCTGTCCCAATTACAGGGGTTGCAATCACAATTGCAATTGCCCTGTTCATCATTGCCTTTTTTCCAGTCAACAAAGGGCTTGTTGTTGAAGGCGTTTTCATAGATTCTGGCGAAAAGGACCCTTACAGCCTTTTCTCTGCCCTTAGCAAAAAGAGTGTTTTCCTCATCAGCCCGCAGATGCACGAACGGGCAGAAGCTGTTGACCATTCAATGTTCAACGGAACCGCCTTGTTCCTGCAGGTCCTCGAGGGCAACAAAAGGAAACCTGTGCAGGTTATCAGGGTTTACAACGAAGGCAATGAACTAAGCTATTGCCTGACAAACTACGGCGATGTGAACAAAAGCGAAACACTTGAAAAGCTAGAATGCCTTGAATACATTTCTCAGGAAAACAATGCAGTTGTGCTAATACAGTTTCCTGACCAAAGGCTGCCACAGCCTGTTTTGGAAATAAGCGAGGGCAGGCTTGTCATAAAGCCAAAAACTGATGAGGGCATTGGAGAAGCATGCTTTCTTGCCCTTAGAATATTGTTCAAAAACAGCCAGCAGATTGTTGAAAGGTCAGACTTCTTTCTCAGGGGCCTACAGGGGGCCTAAAAAAAGCCTCCGTCGGAAACTTGAAGCCCTGCAAATTTCTTTTCCCTTAAGGCTATTTTATGTGCTTTTTTTTCTAAGAAAGCGAAATTTATTGCCCTGTTTGCCACAAAACAGGTTTATGCCTTCTTTTTCGTTTTAATTAAATTTAAAACCCTTGTCGTGGGACACTTTGATACAATGCCCCTTCGACTTAGAACAGTAGTTGCCTTTCTGGCAATTTTTTCAGCTGCTTTCCTTCTTGTGCGGATGGCTCTCTTTCAGTGGGCTTTCATTGTGCTGTCAACATTCTTCCTGTTTGTTGGAAGCGTTATGTTTGCAGGCTACATGAGGTTTGCAAACGAGGAAAAGAAATGGCGGCGCGTGCTTCCAACTGCCTCTGTTTTGATACCGTGCTACAACAGGGCTGACACGATTGGGAAATGCGTCAGGGCAGTGAAGGCAATGAGCTACCCAAAAAAATTAGAGGTCATTGTAGTAGACGATGCCAGTACTGACCGCTCTTACGCACTGTTAAAAAAGATGCCAGGCATAAAGGTGCTGAGGCAAAAGAAGAACAAGGGCAAGGCGGCAGCGCTAAACATGGCCATCAAAGCGGCTAAGGGCGAGATAGTCGCCTGCATCGACGCAGACACTTACCCAACAAAGGAAGCGCTTGAAAGGATGGCTGCCCTCTTTTCCGATGAAAGGGTCGGCGCAGTCACAGCCTTGATAAAGCCCTCAAGGCTTGCCAGGCTTTTGCAAAAGGCGCAGGAAATCGAGTACATGATCGGCTTTGGCTTTTCGCAGAGCGCGATGTCCTCAATAAACTGCATCATTGTAACGCCTGGCCCGATGGCTGTTTATAACAGAAAGGTTCTTTTAAAGCTCGGGGGCTATGACGAACACAACCTTACAGAGGACATGGAGATTGCCTTGAGGATAAGAAAAAACGGCTACAAGATTGTCGCATGCCCAACTGCAAAGGTGTTCACAGAAACTCCTGACAATTGGCGCGATTGGCTGAGGCAAAGGCAAAGGTGGTACAGGGGCAAGATATTCAACACATACAAGTACAGGGATTTGATTTTCAACCCTAAGTATGGGGAAGTTGGCCAGTTTGGCTTGCCCTTCACCTTCATGTTGGAGATGTCCGCTGTTTTCATGTTGTTCCTGATAATGGCAATCACTGCAGACAGCCTTGTATACACTGCAGGCATTCTTGCAGCCTACGCAAGAACAAGCTTTTTTTCCTTTGAACTTGCACCTCTTGTCCTAAACAGTGCAAGCATTTTTGTGAATGTGGTGATTCTCGGCAACTTTGCAGTTGGCATACTGCTGTCCCACAAACTTGCAAAGGAAAAAATAAGGCTTGGCAAGCTTCCTGGCATAGTCTTCATAATAGTGGGCTACAGCCTTGTTATTTCGGCTGTGTGGCTTGTCTGCCTGTTCAAGGAAATAAATAAAAGCAGTTCACAGTGGTGATTCCTTATGAAGACCGAGTACCTGCTTGCAATCTCAATAATGGCCCTGTTTGTTTCAGCATCCTTTTTTGCGATGGCGCAAATGGAAACAGCCAGCGTTAACCGGCTCAGGGCAAGCCTTGAAGACGCCTCAATTGAAGCCGAGAGCGCAAGGCTAACAATGTTGCTGGCTGAAAGCTTTGGCGAAGGGGAGAAATACTGCGCTGCCTTGAACCAGAGGATTAGCTCGCAGCTGTCCAAAAACTTTGCAATCCTTAGCCAGATTGAAACAACGGAAAGGGAAGTGTTTCTGGCTGACATCGTCCAGTTAAAGAAAAGATACTTCCTTTCAAACGCACAACTTTACTATTACCTAAAGCAGTCGAAGGATGTTTGCAGCCCCAAGGATACTTTGTTATTGTACTTTTACATTGATGAAACGCCCTGCCCTGACTGCCATGTGCAGGGCAAGATACTTGATTCACTGAGAATGAAGTGCCAGAACCTGAAAGTGTTTGCCTTTCCAGTAGACATAGACCTCGAAACAACAAACTTCTTCAAGTCGCTTTTCGGAATAAGTGAAGCGCCGGCAGTGGTTCTAAATGACAGCACCGTTTTAAGTGGGCTGTACAGCGAAGCCCAGATACTCCAGTACTTTGAATGCCAGCCGGCAGGCTAGGGCTGCCCTGGCTTCATCAGTTCCCTTAAAACAGTTGTTGCATAGTTGCCTTTTGCCAGCTCAAACGAAATTGTTGCAGCAAGCTTTCCTGGAAAAAATTCGTCTCGTTCAATTGAAGCAAGCCTCATTTTTTCTGGCTTCAAGACAATGCTTTTCCTTGCGCCCTTGCTTGAAATCTCAGCCATCTTCTTAACGTGAAAATCCTGCAAAGAAATGTTTTCCTCTTTTAGGATCCGTCTCTCAATTTCGCCGGGCTTTCCCTTGGCAAATTTTAGCTCAAAGCCAAACAAGGGGGCAGCAGGCATGCCATTCAAAAGTACGTCGCCCTCGGTCTTTCCAAGGCCAATTCCCTGCTTGAACCTTTCCTCAATCACCCTGTTGAACAGATAGCTCTGGTAAGCGTGCGTGAAAAGGTACCTAAGCTTTTTTGGCAGCTTTGCAAACGCGCCCACAATATCGTTTGGATACTTGCACAGATGGTGAATCATTGACCTCTCATACCTGAACTTGCTTGGGAAAAGCCTTGTTGCCTCAGCAAAATCATTTGTTTCAGCAAGCCTTTGCCTTGCCTTCCTGATTTCCTCTTCCTCCCCTGCCATGGAGTGGGTCAGGTAAAGCATTACTCCCTCCTTAAACCTGCCTTCCAGCAATTCTTTGCCAACAACATGCGTAATCTGCCTTATTCCGCCAAAGCGCTGCTCGCCAAAATAGTTTGCAATTCCATTTTGCGGCATTTCCTTAAGGCAGACTCTAACCCTTTTCTTAACCTCTTTCTCTTCCAAATCAATGTCCCTTATTACAACAGTAAATCTGTTGCCTTTTAGCATTCCCAAGTCAATCCTTTCATTGCTCCATTTTGCATTCCTCAGCTGGATTCCTCTGCTGCCAAAGTCTTGAAGCCTTTCAATGTTTGGCTTGAACAAGCTTATCCTTTGGCAAGTAACTGCCCTTTTGTCTTTCATGCCAGCATAGCCAAAACGCTTTTTGCTGCACTGCAAAAACCTTGTAATTTCTCTTATAACAAAATTCGTGTCCTTGTTTATCTTCTCCAAGTCAAGGTGCAGCTGCTGCATTCCCCTTGGATTTTTTGGCACGGAAACCCTTTCCTCCAAATGGGTTCCCTTTTCAGGAAACCTCCTTGCCCTGCAAACCCTTCCACCAGACCTTATCTCCTCAACAACAAAATCAGTGTAACGCCTTTTTATCTGCCCGCCAATGCCCTTGCAAGAAGTGGAAAAAAATTCAGGCATTTTACTTGTACCTCAAAATTGCGCCGATGCCACCAAAGCCCCTGTAGAACTGTTCTCCTTCAGCTGTTTCGGTACTAACGATTTTTGTCTTCGCGCCTGTGTTTTGTGCTTTTTCCATCATCCAGTCAAGATAGTCAACCTGTTCAACAAGCTCTGCATTCACGCTGCCGCACTTGCTGCATTTGAATTTCTTTTCATCAAAGGAAGCCTGCTCCTTTACAACAATCTCCTCCTCTGCTCCGCAGGAACTGCACTTGAACTTGTAAACCCACCACTCTATTTCCTCGCTCAAAAGAAGCCTTTCAACCTTTCCAATCGCTAAAGCTTCTTCAACTTGCTTCTGACCGTATGTTGCAAGCCCTGTTTTCACTACTGCCTCAAAAAATTGCTCAAGCGCCTTCCTCTCCTTTGTGATTTCCGTATCTTTCAGCAACTCACCGCTTTTTTGTACTACTTCCCTAATGCCACTCTCATCGGTATAGCTCGTGTCTATTTGTCCAATGATCTTTCCCCTAATTCTGTGGTCCATCAGTTCCTGGTTGAGGAAGTAATTCTTTGTAATGCCAGGCCCAGCGATTATGATTCCCTTCAGTTTCTCGCCATAAGGCAAAAAGACCGCGTTCATCTTCTCGCTTATCCTCTTATAAAAGTCCTGAGCGGCCTCTTCCCTTAGCCTTTCAAACCTGTGACTGCTCTGTCCCCCAGCACGTGTTTTACCGGCAACCCCGCTAGTGAAATGCCCCAAAATCTCGTACTTTTTTCCAATCAGTATGGCAATGGTTGCCTCGTTCTTGTCAATCGTAAGAATGGCAAATATCTCCGACGGCTGGGCCATTTCATTCAGTGGCCCCAAATGAAATTCCGAATCGCACCAGTAGAGCTTTACATTCAGCCTCTTCACCGGCTTCAAAGTGAAGAGCTGAATATCGGGTTTGCCTTCCTGCTGGCTCACGTTTCCGCAGAGGACAACCAGGCCATTTGCAGGAAGCCTGAAGTTAATTGTTTTCAGGAAATTCTGCAGCTTTCTCAAAGCACCCTGCACATTCTTCCTGGTTGTAGGGCTCTTTATGTTGCTGCTCTGCGACATTTCCTCAGTTAGCTGCCCGGTAACCAGACTCCTGTCTACGTCAGGCGGCAGATACAGCGAAATAAGCTCAGTTCCCCTGCCCTTGAAGGAAGCAAGCTTTCGCAGTTTCTTTTTGAAAACCGACATCTCTGCTTCTGAGATCTCTTCTACATGCTCTTTTCCCATATTTTTCCCCTTTTCAAAAGATGGCTTAAAAGCCAATATTTAAATAAGCCTTTACAATAATTTATAAAACAAACAATTAAATTACTGATTGCGAAAGAAGGCGTTTTATTTTGTTTGAAAACATGTTTGAAATCTTCAACAAGGAAGAGGACAAGGAAACAGAGGTAACGTATCCATCGGGTTCTGGTTCCCAGTCATCATATTCTTCCCCTTCAAACGTCTTCGTTGTGAGCGTTGGAGGCAGCGTCTTGCTTGGCCAGAAGCCTGACGCCGAAAACGTCTCGGAAATCACCTCCTGCCTAAATGATTTGATAAGGCAGGGCTACAAGCTTGTTCTTGTTATTGGCGGAGGCAAAGTGTGCAGGGACTATGTAAATGCAGCAAAGCATTTGGGTGCGAACAACTTTGAGTTGGATGAATTGGGCATAAAGGTTTCAAAGGTGAATGCTTCACTTCTCATTTCCGCGATTGAAAACTCTTTTCCAGATGTTTTGGCAGACATAAAGCAGGCTGAAGAAGTACTTGCCCAGGGCAAAACCCCGGTCTACGGCGGCATAATGCCTGGCTTTACCACTGATGCAGTAGCAGCCCTTCTCGCAGAATACTTGAACGCAACATTCATTAACCTGAGCAATGTTGACGGCATCTTTACAGCAGACCCGGCCATGCATCCCTCTGCCAGAATGTACAGGGAACTCAGCTATGACAATCTGCTTGAAATCCTTTACTCCAATTCTATGAGGCCAAGCCAAAACCTGATAATTGACCTTCCAGCTGCAACAATTCTCAAGAGAAGCAGCATAACCGCCTTTTTCCTAAACGGTCATGACATGCAGAACTTCAGGGCAGCTGTCCAAGGCTCATCTTTCAAGGGCACAATAGTCAGGCCTGACGCCGAAGAGCTTTTCGATGACGAGGAACAAGTTGCCCCAAGTCCGAGAAGGCGCACCACAAGAAAGAAAACAACCAGGAGAAAACCTGCGAAGAGAAAACCGGCCAAGAAGAAAAATGTTTCCAGGGCCAGCAGCGAGCCGCTTGACCCAAACGAAATAAGGTTCTAGTCAAGCAAGCTCATCAAACGCATATTCCCCAAGCTTTTTTTCCCCGAGCGCAATCATTGCCTCAACCTGATTGACAATCGGCTGCTTGAACAAGCTGCTGTCATCAAACGCAATTCTCGGGCAGTCAGTGCAGACAATTGCCTCAACGTCAACGCCTGCAACATAGTCCGGCTTTACGAAATCGCTCACAAAAACAAAGACCTTTTTCCCCTGCCTCTCAAAGCCCTTTCTAAGCCTTTCTGCAAGCGGCATCCTCTGCTGCCCCCTCTTTGTGCTAACCCATATTCCAATGCTCTTTGCCTGCTTAACCTTTTCAATCATCGCAATCCTTTTCCGCAGAAACAAGTCCCTCTGCTGCAAAATTTCTTTCACTTCCTTCTGCACTGGATCCAAAACAAAAACAGGCCTTTTAACAGCAAAACCTAAACCCAAAGGGTGAAACAAGCCATCTCCAACAAATGCCACTGCCTCAACCTTTCCTTCAACCCCTTTCACGCTGCTGTAATTGCAGCCAACTACCTGGCCTCTTTCAACACCTTTGCCCTTTCCAACAAATGCCTCAAATCCCTTTCCATTCAATTCTTGTTCGAGCATTGCAAGATGCTTCTTAAACTGAATTGTAGCACACAAGGCAATTCTCTTACTCCCCTTTTTCTTCAATTCAGCTGCGAGCCTGCCAGCCAGCAGTGAAATAGCTTTTCCATCTGCCTTGCACTCAACCGGAACATAAATGGTCTCAATCGCATGCCCTTCAACAAACTGTGAATGCCCAAAGTGCAGTAGCATGTCAGCGCCCAATGCCTTTGCTTCCATGTCCTTGACATCGCATGCCCCAAAGCAGGGTTGCACAAAGGCAAACGCCTTTGCGTCTGCATTATCCTCAATTGTTGCAATTATCTCCGGCAGCCTTGCCTTCAGGCCCTCTGGAACCTGCAACGCAACATTTTTTGCCTTCCTTCTCTTTATCTCCTTCAGGGCACTGTCCAAATCAAATTGCAGCATAAAAAACTCTTTCCAGAAAAAGGGTATTAAAGCTATTCCTTTGGCGCCATGCCCAAAATAAGCTTCTTTTCTTCTAAGAGAACTGTGTCCCTAACCGTTTCAACAGCATCAATGTTTGCTGAAATGCTGTCAATTCCATACCTTACCAAATGCTTTACCATAGCAGGCTTGCTCCCTGCCTGCCCGCAAATGCTTGTCAAAACGCCTTTCTTCCTGCATTTCTTTATTACGTGCCTAATGCTTCTCAAAACAGCTGGATGCAGTTCTGTGAACAACTTTTGTATGTTCTCATTATTCCTGTCAATTCCCAGGGTAAGCTGCGTTAAGTCATTTGTGCCAAACGAAATGAAGTCAATGCCTTCCCCAAGAATCTCGTCAATAGCCCAGACAGCTGCAGGCGTTTCCACCATGACGCCAAACTGTGTCTTTTTGCATGGCTGCATGCCAACCTCTTCTGCAATCTCCTTTGCCCTTCTCACTTCCTCGGCGCTTTGCACAAAGGGCAGCATCACGCCAACGTTGTCAAGCCCTTCGTCGTGCAGTTCCTTTACTGCCCTGAACTGCGCTTTGAGCATCTCGGGCTCGTCCAAATCCCTTCTAATGCCGTGCCATCCAAGCATTGGGTTGTCCTCTTCCGGTTCTTTGTCCCCCCCTTCCAAGCCTCTAAACTCGTCTGTCCTCGCATCAAATGTCCTGTACCATACAGGCTTTCCCTTGAAGAGTAATGCAACTCGTTTGATTCCCTCTTTTACAACCTGCGTCAGTTCATCTGCTTTTCCCTGCCTGATGAACTCAGCTGGGTGCTTTCCGGCTGAGGTAACCATGTGCTCTGCCCTCAGCAAGCCAACACCGTCGGCTTTGGTTTTTGCAGCAGGCTCTGCGGCATCAGGCAATGCAACGTTTACCTTTACCTTTGGCGAAACTTTTCTAAGCAAATCAACGATTTTTTCCTCTTCCTGTTCAAGCTCTTCTTTTGGCATTTCCTCCGCTTTTTTCTCACCATACTCTTCAACGATTTCTTTCGCTTCCTCGGCTGCCTTTTCTGCTATCTCCTGCCTTTCCTCTTCCACCCTTTCCTTAAACTCTTCCTCGGGTGAAACCTTCTCAACAGCAGGCTTTTCCTCTTTCCCTTTTTCCTCTTTAACCTCTTCTTCCAAAACCTTTTCAATTTTGTCAACATCTGCTGTCTTTACCACTTCCACTATTTCATCCTTCGGCTTCTCAACCTCAACCTTGCCCTTATAAACAAGCCCGTCATAGCCATCAACTGTTACCTCGTCTCCGTTCTCCAAAACCTCGCTTGCTTTCTCTGTTCCAACCACGCAGGGAATTCCAAGCTCCCTGCTTACTATTGCTGCATGGCAGGTTACACCGCCCTCGTCTGTTATTATGCCCCTGCTTTTCTTCATTGTCGGAACCCAGTCCGGGCTAGTCATTGGCGCAACCAAGATGTCTCCCTTCTGCACCTTTTCAATCTGTGCAACGTTTCTTACCACCTTAACTCTTCCACTAGCAACGCCTGGGCTAGCGGCCAGCCCATTCAAGACAACCTTGTCTTTCAATGCCTCAAGCTGCTTCCGCCTTTCCTCCTTGCTTGCCCCCTTTCCCTTCAAGCCAAGCGTTGTTATGGGCCTGCTTTGAACTATGAACAGCTCCTTGTTTTCAATCGCCCACTCTATATCCTGAGGCTCCTTGTAATGTAGTTCAACCTGCTTGCCAAGCTTTGCAATCTGTATAATGGTTTTGTCGTCAATCTTCTGCTTTCTTGCCATTGCCCCACTCATCTTTTCCCTCACATTCTCTTTGCCTTTCCTCACAATCTTAAAGTCCTGCTCGTGAATCTTCTTTTCCAAAATCTTGAAGTTTCCTTTGTCCACAACATAAGTATCTGGCGTAATGCTCCCTGAGACAATCGCTTCCCCCAAGCCAAAGCCTGCCTCGATAACTATCTTGGTTTCATCGCCGGTTGGCTCAGCGGTAAACATTACGCCGCTTGTCTGCCCATTAACCATCTTTTGTACAACAACAGCAATTCCAACCTGTTCTGTTCCAAAGCCCTGCTTTTTTCTGTAATAGACTGCCCTTGCCGTGAAGAGGGAGGCCCAGCATTTCTGCACCGCTTTTACAAGGGTTTCCCTGCCCTTGACATTCAAGAACGTTTCCTGCTGGCCAGCAAAACTCGCAGTTGGAAGATCCTCCGCCGTTGCGCTGCTTCTCACGGCAACAAATTCCTCCTCCGAGCTTGTAAGCCAGGCAAGCTTTCTCTCCCCAAGCTGCCCGTAAGCCCTCTTTACTTCGTTTACAAGTTCCTCTGACATCGGCGTTGCGAGAATCAAGTCCCTGACTTCCTCGCTTACCTTTGCGAGCTGCTTGGTATCCTCAACGTTGATTGCGTCAATCTTTTTTACTACCCTGTTTTTTATGCCTGTTTCGTCCAAGTACCTAAAATAGGCCTGCGCCGTTACCACAAAGCCCGGTGGCACAGGAAAGTTGTGGTTTGCCATTTCTCCCAGAGAAGCGCCTTTTCCTCCAACGCTGGGAATGTCTTTTATCCTTATTTCCCTGAACCAGAGGATGTTTGGGGCCTCCATGCCGTAATCTTCCATCTTAACCCATTAGAAAAAGGCGTTTTTGTTTAATAAGGTTTCTTCTTTTGGAAAAGGAACTTTCATTAACAATTAAAACCTAGACCAGCCTAAAAATATATGCAATCAAGCCTGCCCAATACGCTTCTAAAAGAAGAATAAGAATAATTCGAAAGAGGAAAAAATAAATACTCCTTAAGCCCTTACTTTTCCTTATGAGGCGCTTTCAAACCACTCCGCGAAAAAAGCTTGCTGGAATGCTTATCCTGTTCGTTTTCATTCCGCTGTTTCTTTTGTGGTATTTTATTTTCTTTTTGGGCAACAAGCCAGGGCTTGACACAATCATAATTCTTGCCTGCGTTGCAATTCTCGCAGCCTACTTTTATCTAAGGTACAAGCGGCAGATTGACGCGCTTGCAGCCGGCCAGCCAGCAGAAGAATTGCCTGAAGAGGCTGAAGAATTTGCTGAAGCGCAAGTTGATGAAGCTGAAGAATCTGTCGGCTCAGATAAATTTGATGAAGAGCCAGTTGAAGGTAATTCAGGTGAATTAGAAAAGCCTGTTCCAAAATCCAAATAAAAATTGCACAATTTTACTTCTTTTTCCCTTTCTTGCCTTCTTCCCTTTCCTCTTTGCCTTCTTCTTTCTTTTCGCCCTCGGCTTTCTCTCCCTTCTTTTCCTCTGCTTCCTTGCCTTCGCCTTCCTTCTCTCCCTCTTTGGCCTCGCCTTCTTTTGCCTCTTCTGCAACCTTCTTCTCAGCCTCTTTTTCCTTCTCTTCCTTAATAATGTCTCTTGTCTTCTTCGGCCTTGTTCCAATGCTTTCAACGTCTGTGCCAACCCTAATGCTTAGCTTTACTCCAATCAGGCTGTTTGCCCTCATCAAGGCCTTCTTCGCTGTCCCGACATCTTCTTTGTCAACCAAAACTGAGATTATTTTTTGGCCAGGCCTTACCCTTATTGCCCTGCCAATGTTTTTGCCAAACGAGTGGCTCATTCCGCTGCTAACCCTGTCTGCTCCTGCTCCCTGAGCCTGTTTGTTCTCTCTCAAAACTTGGAATGGGTATACCCTAATCTTCATAAAGTAGCCGTCCTTTCCAAGGTTCTTGTTCAAATACCTGTTTATTGCCATTCTCACGCTTTCAATTGCGTTGTCCCTTATCTGGGCGTGCTCTTCCACTTTCAGGTCGAGCACGTGCGAAAACTGCTTCCTGCCGTTTCCCATGTTAAACTGCCTTGTCCTAATGCCTGGAATCGCACCAACAAAGCTTTTCCTGTGCACCTTGACAGCGTAACGCGAATATGCCCTGTCCTTTTTGCTGCTGTAGCAGTGCCCTGGCCTCAAACCCATTTTCAAATCACTAAAAATTCCGTCTTCCAAAAATCTACAAAAAACAGGATTTTATGTCAACTGTTCTGTAGAAATTTGTTTGAAGAAAGGCTTTTTAAAGCTTGTTAATCACTTAACCCCTTGGTGGAAAATAACCTGGTTGTCAGTTCCTTGAGGGAAATTTTTGACTTCAGCATTTTGGCGAACTTTGCCTAGGCTTGTAATTATTTATTTTGCTTTTCCTGCCTTGCCTACAGCTGTTTTCTAATAGTGTCTCTCAGCTGCTTGTGAATCGGCTTCCTTAGCATGGTATTTACAACAAGCCGGACATTTGCTTTGTTTTTGCCGCATGCCGCAATAATCATGCTTGCCGCAATGCTATTTTTTTGTGGGCCCCATTTCCTGTACATCCTCCTAATGTCGACCACCTTGGTTCTAATCCCCGCCGGAACATCTGATATAGTTGGCAGCACCCTTTTCCTTTTTTTTGGTTTAGTGCCTGTTTGCCCAGTTACCTTTATTATCCTGCTCATAGTCGACTGCCTACCAATCTTTCCTCCAATAGCAGCCACACCCTTTGACCTAAGGGTCCGTGCATCAGATCTCTTGCGATTTCTTACCACAATTGCTCACAATAAAAAAATTGCCTTTTCTATTATTTAAATCTATCTACCGAAAAGCGGGGTGAGGGAGTTGAACCCTCTTCCTCGGCTCGCCGCAAGCCCGGCGGGTGCTGTGCCATCTTCGTGCCTTGCGGGCACTCGATGCCACGACCAGCGGGCTTTTCCGGTTGCGAAGCAACCGGTTCTTTTCGCAAACCTTTTCTTTCTAAGAAAAGGTTTCTGCAGGCCGGCGCATAACCGTTCTGCCAACCCCGCTTTTCTTAACGATTAATTTTAGCTTGAAAATGCTTTTTATAGCTTTGTTTACCAAAGTTAATTCATGCCAGAACAGCAATGCCTGCTTGTAAAGACCGCTAGCGAGATTGCCCTGAAAAGCAATTTCGTAAGGCGGTTTTTCACAAAAAAGCTTGTGCAAAGCATAAAATTTGCGCTGAAAAGAAACAAGATTGAGTACAGTGCAATAACGAGGGGCGGTGGAAGGCTGTATGTTTTCTGCGGGAAGCTGAAAAAAGCCCAAAAGATTCTTTTCACTGTTTCAGGGATTCACGCGATTGCAGTAGCAGAGCAGAGCAAGCCAGCTGAATACAGGGAAATTGAATCCCAAACACTTGCCTTTGCAAAAAAGCATCTCAAAAAAGGCGATAGCTTTGCGCTTGATGTAAGGGTTGCAGGCAACAAAAGCTTTTCAGCCAAGGACCTGGAGAACAAATTGGGAGCAGCCATACAGAAGGCAATAGCTGGCCTGAGAGTCAATTTGTCAAACCCGGAAAAACAAATTTTTATTGAGATAAGGAAGAGCGACTTCTTCATTTATGCTTCACAGCTAAAATGCCTTGGCGGCCTTCCCTTAGGTGTTGAAGGCGCGGTTGCCATGCTCTTTAGTGGAAAACAGGGTGAATTACCTGCAGCTTTTCTTTTAATGCATCGTGGTTGCAACGTCTTTCCAATTGTGGGGAAAAAGACAGCAGCCATTGAAAAGCATGTGGGGAAGCTTTTAGCATTCAACGACTACAGGCGCTTTGTTTTGACGGAGGAAAAAGACTTGCCAGCGCTGATTAAGGAAAGAAAGATTCAGGCGATTGCAACGGCTGACAGCAAGCTTGACAAGAAAGCCCTTGCCAGCTACAAAAAATTTGACGCTTCGCAAAGCCTGGTTGTGCTGAGGCCATTGCTGTTGTATCCAGAGGAATCAAAAGTCAAATTGGAAAAATTTTTCGCTTAGGAGTTGATTGTTTATGGATTTGGTTGTAGTAGGTTATTTGTTGCACGACATTCTGGATGTGGGTGGCATAGTCCAAGAATGTTTGGGTGGTCCAGCTGCCTACACATCTTTGGCAGCAGCCAAGCTTGGATTGAAAACAGGAGTTGTTTCAAAGGCCGGTGAAGACTTTAGATACTTTCAGAACTTGAATAGGGTTGATTTGAAAGGCGTTTCAAAGCAGGCTTTGACAACTGTCTTCTTCAACACCTACAGAAAAGGTGAGAGAATTCAAAAGGTTGCAAACGTCGGTGAAAAAATTCTGCCAAAAGACATCCCCCCTGAGTACCTTAAAGCAAAAGCATTTCACCTTGGGCCTGTGTTCAACGAGCTTCCACTGGAAACAATGCGCTTCCTGAGAGAAAACACAAATGCATTTATTACCTTGGACCCGCAGGGCTTTTTGAGGAGGGACGATGGGGGACTTGTCCTCCCAAAAGAGCTTGACTTTGGACTGCTTGACTTCGTTGACCTTGTAAAGGTTTCGGAAAAGGACTGCAGCAAAGCAGACATTGAGAAAATGAAGGAAAAGTGTGAAGTAGTGATTGTGACCAGGGGCAAGCAGGGCTCAACAGTCTTCTTCAAGGGAAAAAAGGCAGACATTCCATTCTTCAAGGCAGAAGGGGTTGTGGACGAGACAGGCGCAGGCGACGTCTTCATGGCCGGCTTCATCAAGGAATTTCTTGCCTCCCAATATGTTGAGAAAAGCGCTTTGTTTGGCTCTGCAGCAGCAAGCTTTGCAGTAGAAGACTTTGGAGTGAAAGGGATAAAGGGCAGTAAAGAGATTGAGGACAGATTAAAAAGCAGGATCAAAGACTAGTTTACGATTGAGGCTTTTCTCGCAATCCAAATCCTTTGCAATGCCGAGAAGTTTGTTAAGACAGCAAGCAACACAATTGCATAGCTGAGGTAAATCGGGTTGAAGGCAGCTGCAACAATGCCAATGAACAAGATGATTAGCCTTTCAGCTCTTTCAAGAATGCCGCCTTTGAGTTCATCACCATCTTTTACGATTTCCTTTTCCTTTGCTGCAGATTTTGCGTAAGTGGTCATCATTGCGCCAAAGAAGTACAAGAAAATCCAAGCCTTGATTGGCAGGAAAAAGCCGGTGCTTGGCAATGCCACAAACAGCAAAGCAAAAATAATCATTGCTTCAACATACCTGTCAACGATTGTGTCAAGGTATGTGCCGAACTTGCTTACCCTTCCAGTAACCCTGGCAACGCTTCCGTCAACCAGGTCAAGGAACGAAGCAATTATGAAAAGGCCTGCCGCTGTTAAGAAAAGGACTCTTGCAAGAAAGTAGGCAGCCAAAATTGCAGGAATCAGTGAAACAATCGTCCACTGGTTCGGAGTTAAGGGAATCTTTGAAAAAGAGATGCCAATCTTTACCGAAAGTCTTGAGAACTTCTCCCTGTTCCTGTAGAAAGTCATTAAACCCCCGCTTATTTCCTTAATAAAAATAAATAAAAGGAAAGGCTCTTTACCTTTCCCTGCTTCCCTTAATGAACTCATCCACCATCTGCCTTGCGACCGGGTCGGGGTATTGTATGGCTGGGTGCTTCATCGTGTATGCGCTTATGCTGTCCAGCTTTCCTTTAACACCGCGGTCCAAGCCAAGCTTCAAACACCTTATCCCGTCAATCGTGCAGCCAGCGCTGTCCGCTGAATCTTCAACGTTTAGCCTGACCTCTATTGCCACCGGCGCTTCGCCAAATTTCTCTCCCTCTATTCTGCAGAAGCAAATCTTCCTGTCCAGAAGCCAGGGAACATAATCGCTTGGTCCAATGTGGACCTTGTCATCTGGCAACGGCACCTGCAAATTGCTTTGCACAGCGCCTGTCTTTGAAATCCTTTTGAATTTGAGCCTGTTGTGCCTTGCCATGTTCAAAAAGTCCGTGTTTCCGCCAACGTTCAGCTGGTACGTGCCAGTAATCTTTACTCCCCTGTCATCAAACAGCTTTGCAAGAACCCTATGCACAATGGTTGCACCAACCTGCGCTTTTATGTCGTCCCCGACACAAGGTAGCCCCTTTTCAACGAACTTCTTCTCCCATTCAGGGGCTGAGACAATAAAAGACGGAATACAGTTAAGAAAAGCAACTCCTGAATCCAAAGCAGCCTGTGCATAGTACTGCGTTGCTTTCTCAGAGCCAACAGGCATGTAGTTCATCAAAATCTCTGCGCCTGATTCCTTCAAAACCTTTGCTGCGTCAACAGGCTTCTGTGTTTCGTCAACCCTGAACGAAACATCCTCCGGGTATTCTCCCATGTGGTCTGCAACGCCATCCAAAACAGGGCCCTTCTGTACTATTACGTCGCCCCACTTTGGGACCTTCTCAACAATCTCGTAAGTGTTGTTCGGCTTCTCATAAATTGCCTTGTTCAAGGGCTTTCCAACCTTTCTCTTGTCAACGTCGAATCCGGCCACAAAGTCAATGTCCGAAATCTTGTAGCCACCCAAAACGTTGTGCATCAGCCCTGGCACCAGCTTGTCGCCCTCTCCCACATCCTTATAAAACTCACATCCCTGAATCAGTGAACTAGCGCAATTGCCAATTCCCGCAATCGCAACCTTGATTTTTCCAGTCATACTAAAATTACCTCCAACACATTTCACAAAAATAAACTATTTTACGGTTGTAAAATACCCGATATAATTAAACTATTTTACATATATAAAACTTTCGCCTCTTTTTATGTAGCAATGCCTACTGCAAAAAGCCGTGAATTGGAGAGGCTTAGACGAAAGCTTGGCATCGAGTTGTTGTGGATTTACCTTTTGAGCATGCTCAAGAAGAAGCCCTCCCATGCCTATGTCCTGAGAAAGGAGATTGAAGAGAGGTTTGGCTTTCTCCCCGGAAATGTTTCCGTTTACGTTGTACTCTACAAGCTTGAAAAGCACGGTTTTGTCAAGGCAAAGCGGCAAGGCAACAGGTCAGTTTACACCATCACTGCGGCAGGAAAAGCACTTTTGAAGCAGGCAAAAAAGGAATTGCAGAACACGATTGAAATGGTTGGCTAGGGTTTCCTCCTTACCTGCCTTGGCTTGAATGGTTTTTTTCCGAGTTTCCGTGCAAGCGCGTTTGCTTTTTCCCTTCTTCTCAAAATATACTTTGTGGCATTTTCCCTGAGCTTCCTTCTTCCCTCAGCTGTCTTCAAAAGCTCTTTCAGTTCCCATGGCTTGAAGTCCGCACCAACCGACTTTCTTAGCAGAACGGCGCTTTGTCTGTTCCTGTAAGGGATTGGCTCTGGCAAGCCAACGTGCAAATTGAGTTCTGTTAGGTAGTCCACAACGCAGCTGTTTGTATATTCTCCAAAGCCTCTGGTTTTTACCATGTTGGGATTTACCTTGAAGCGCCTTCCTGTGAAGTCTTCGAAGACCCTGCAGGCGAAACCTTTTTGGTCGTGAAAGGGAAACTTTGCCTTTTGCTTTCTGAAAAACCCAAACCTTTCTCCAAGCCTTTTCCTTGCGTAATTGACAAGTTGTCTGCTTAATTTAGCTTGCCATTTTGTCTGCCTTAGCGTGGGCGAAATAAAAAGCAGCCTGTTTGGGTCCTTTGCTGCCTCGTCAACGTGCTGTTTCCAGATTTCAAGCAATTTCCCGGCTTGTTCTTTGTTGTAGGGAATTGGTGGACTTCCCTGCTCCAGCCTAGGGTCGTAAAAAGGGTGCGCAAGCAAGTCAATTCTCTTAATCAGCAGGGGCTTTGCCATAACTTATTTATGTTATCTGCTGCTTAATAATATTGGGGTTTTCTTATGAGAATAGCAATTGCTTCGGATTTCCACATTGGCTTTGCAAAAGGCTCTCCTAGGGAAAAGGAGGCCTTTGACCAGGCAAAGCAAGCCTTTGAGCTTGCCTTGAAAGAAAAGGCTGACTTGATTCTGCTTGCAGGAGACCTCTTCAACGAGGCAACGCCAAGCCAGGAAACCTGGCTGCAGATGTTCCGACTGTTCAGCCTGCTGAGGAAAGAGAAGAGGGAACAACAAAGTGTCAGCTATGTTAAGGGAAGCGAAAGGAAGGAATTCTATTTTAACTCGATTCCAGTAATCTCAATCGCCGGAACCCACGAGTTCAGAAGCAAAGACTTCAAGAATGCGTTGGAGGTCTTGCAGGAAGCTGGCTGCCTTGTTTACTTGCATGCAGCCAAGGCAGAGCTTGAATTGAACGGCGAAAAGCTTGTTGTTCAGGGAATGAGTGGTGTCCCAGAAAAAAAGGCTCTTGACGCTTTGAAGATGTGGAACCCAA
>JAUWWX010000017.1 GCA_030616665.1 archaeon
GTCGTCAAACATTACGCAACTCTTTCCCTTGACGTCGCCAATCACATTCATCGCTTCTGCTACGCCTTGCTTTGGCCTTACCTTGTTCACTATCGCAAGCTCTGTTCCCAAAGCCTTTGCAACCTTTGTGCTGGGCTTTGCGCTGCCTGCGTCAGGCGCAACCACAACCAAGTCTGGCAGGTTCTTTTCCTCCACCCAATCCATCAACTTTATTGTTGCCGTGAGGTTGTCCACCGGCACGTTGAAAAAGCCCTGAATCTGGTCTGAGTGCAGGTCCATGGTAATAACCCTGTCAGCGCCGGCCCTTTCAAGCAGCTCAGCAACTAGCTTTGCCGTTATTGGTTCCCTGGAAGCGGCCTTCTTGTCCTGCCTTGCATAGCCAAAGTAGGGAATTACCGCTGTAACCCTTGCTGCGCTTGCCCTCTTTGCTGCGTCAATCATTATCAAGAGCTGCATCAAATTTTCGCTCACCGGCTTGCTTGTGCTCTGAACCAAAAAGAGGTATGTTCCCCTGATGTTTTCAAGAAACCTGGCGTACTGCTCCCCATCGTTAAAGCGCTTTAGCTCGATTTTGCCCAAACCTGTTTTGAGGTAGGAGGCAATTTCTTTTGCCAAAGGCTGGTTGCTGCCTCCAGCAAAAATCTTCAATTCGCTGTTCAAAAAAAGCACCAAGAGAATAATAGCTGAAACTATTTTAAAAGAGTAATTGTTTTATGCCAAATAGCTTTTTAAGGCTTATTTGTTTTAATTAAATCAACTTGGATTCTACAGAGGTTTGAAAATGAAAGAAACCCTTAAGTCTGTTAAGGCAAGGGAAATCCTGAGCAGTGGCTCAACGCCGTCCATAGAAGCGAGGGTAACCCTCGAAAGTGGAGCAAGAGGCGTTTTTTCTGTTCCCTATGGGGCATCAGCCGGTGTTCACGAAGCTTTTATACTACTTGACAATGATAAAAAGAGATTCCTTGGAAAGGGAATGCTTAAAGCAGTAGAGAACATAAACAACAAAATCGCCCCAACCCTAATTGGAATGTCTGCATTTAAGCAAAAGGAAATAGACCAAAAAATGATTGAGTTGGACGGTAGCGAAAACAAGAAAAAGTTGGGGGCAAATGCAATTCTCGCTGTTTCTGTTGCTGTTGCAAGGGCAGCTGCAAATGAAAAGAAAATGCCCTTGTATGAATATATAAGGGAAGCATTCAATTTGCAAATTGAGGACTACAGGCTTCCAAACCCGATGATGGTCATGATTGAGGGCGGAAAGCACGCAGACCAGTCAACAGACTTCCAGGAATACTCGGTTTCGCCAATCGGAAACAAGAGCGCAAAAGAAAACGTGAGGTGCGGCATTGAAATATACCTTACCCTAAAAAAGGTTCTGAAGGAAAAGGGCTTTTCTGTAAACGTTGGAAATGAAGGCGCGTTTGCACCCAATGGCCTTGAAAGCAATGAGGCCCCGATTTCGCTTATAATTGAGGCAATTGAGAAAGCCGGTTACAAAGCAGGGGAAGAGGTTGGCATTAGCTTGGATCCTGCAGTCTCAGAAATATTTGAGAATGGCAAATACCAATTAAAAAAAGAGGGAAAAAGCCTTTCCTCTGCGCAGCTAATTGAGCTCTTCAATGAATGGATAGCAAAATACCCAATAATTACTTTGGAAGATGGACTGCATGAGGACGATTGGGATAATTGGCCAAAGCTTAATGCAGCCCTCGGCGAAAAAGTAGCCATTATTACGGATGACCTCACGGTGACAAATCTTAAGAGGTTAAAGAAGGCTATTGAGACAAAGTGCGGTAATGCAATCCTGATAAAGCTGAACCAGATTGGGACATTGACTGAAACAATTGAGACCTGCATGCTTGCAAGGGAAAACAATTGGATGACCGTAATTTCCCACAGGGGTGGCGGTGAAACTAACGACACATCAATGGTTGATTTGGCTGTTGCAGTAAACAGCGGCTTCATAAAAGTAGGGCCTTCAAGAGGCGAAAGGGTCTGCAAGTACAACAGGTTGATGGAAATAGAGGAAGAAATTGGGGTGAAAAGGTTATAGGGTAGAGGGAAAGGATTTCAGAAAAGTGTAAAGGAAGTAAAGGTTAAAAACTCAGAAGGGGTTATTTCTTCCATGCTGGAACTTGATTTGATTATTCTGGCAGGGCTGTTTGTTCTAAGCGCGTTCTTCTCCGGAACAGAAACTGCGTTAATTTCCGTTGACAAGGTCAGGATAAGGCAGTTGGTGAAAAAAAAGAGGAACAAAAGCGCCAAGCTTGTTGAGGAATTCCGGGCAAGCCCGCAGAAGATGCTGACAACCATTCTGATTGGCAACAATTTGGTGAACATTGCCGCCGCGGCAATTGCAACAAATATTGCGCTGCAAGTGTTTGCAAGCTATGCTGTAGGCATTGCGGTCGGAATAACGACTTTCCTCATACTTGTTTTGGGGGAAATCACCCCCAAAAGCCTTGCAGTCCAGAACAGCGAGGCCATTTCGCTTGTCGTAATAAGGCCAATAAAATGGCTCAGCATAATTTTAAGCCCAATCATCTGGTTTTTGAACGGCTTCACAAGGCTTATAATCAGGGTTGTTGGAAAAGCAGAGAGCGAAACAATGACAGAACAGGACATCAGGACAATGGTCACAATGGGCGCCGAAGTGGGAGCAATCCACGAAAAGGAAAAGCAGATGATTCACAGAATCTTCAAATTCAACGACATAAGCGTTGAGGACGTGATGACCCCAAGAAGTGAGATAAAGGCAGTGCCGGTAAATAGCACACTTGAAGACGTGAGTGAACTGCTTGCTGAAACGCCGCACAGCAGACTGCCTGTTTACAAGGAAAGCCTTGACGAGATTGTTGGAATCTTTTACGTGAAGGACGCCTGGGACTACTTGACCGAGGGGAAAACAAAAACAGGGGTCAAAGACTTGGTAAGAAGCGTCCTGTTTGCCCACCAAACCAAGAAGATTGACAAGCTGCTTGCTGAATTCCAGCAGACAAGGAACAACATGGCAATAGTTGTAAACGATTATGGCGGAGTTTTGGGAGTAGTCACCCTTGAGGACCTGCTTGAAGAAATTGTTGGCGAAATAGTTGACGAAAGCGAGCTGCCGATGATAAACGAAACAGAGAAGAACTGCTTTGAGGCAGATGGCAAGGCCTCTCTTAACGAGGTAAACCAGCTGCTTAAAACCAAGTGGAAGAGCAAGAAATTCGGCACAATAAGCGGTTTTCTGATTGAACAGCTTGACAGGCTGCCAGAGCAAAACGAGGAAATAACTGTTGGAAACTATGTTCTTAAGGCAGTCAAGGTAAAAGAGCCAAAGATTTTAAGGATAAAGATTTCAAGAAAAACTGCTGCAAAAAAAGCCTAAAAGAGGCTAGAAGAAATGGTCAATTGTCTCCTGCTTCTTTTGCAAACCCTTAATCTTTGCCTTTGGGTTTCCAATCTCAAACTCGAAGTTGAAGAATTCGCAGCCGTTTCTTTGCAGCAGCTCATAGGCGTTCTTTCCAATGCTGGGAGCAACCAGCAAACCCCTGGCTTCCTTTCCCTTGATTTTCTCAACCTGCTGCATATACCTCTTCAATTGCATTACGGCATTGTAGTCAGCCTGCCTTCTCTTCACTTCAACCACAACCAACCTGCCTTTTGAGTCCTCTGCCAGGATGTCTACAACGCCCTTTCTGAAAACCTCTTCTTGATTAAGCGGCCTCAGACCTGGCTCCAAAAAGCTGAGGTCCTGCATCAACTGCTTGCTCAGTTCGCGCTCCGAGCCAAACAAGCGCAGGTCTGCCTTCGCCCCCATTGGATAAGAATGAATTCCCTCCACGCTGTAAAGCGTTACATTGATTGACTCCTTTGGCTTGAGCTTGCGAGCGGACAGGATAAGTGCGCCGTCCTTCAACTCTGCTGCTATCCTTGCATCCATCATGTAATTGGTTGGCCTCAGCAGCCGGTTCTGGTGGATTGCAAGGCTGTTGTCTCCCTTTATCAGCAAAAGCCTTTTGCCCCTAGGCAGCTTTGAAGCGGCCCTGCCCCAGTATTCCACATAGCAGTCGCCTACAACCATCAAAAGGTCCTTCCTGCTAATGGCCTCTTTTATCTGCCTGTGAGCCTGCCGCAATTCCATCAAATCACTTTCTTGAAAATTACATGTTCTGTGAATTCATCCCCTTTCCTGATTTTTCCTCCTCTTTTATTTCGTTCCACCTTTTAATGGCTTCAGCACTGTTCGAAACAGTTTCGTTTCCAAAAACCCATGGGCTTCTTCGCTTTAGCTTGGCGTGAGCCTCTTCAATGGCCTCCCTTATGGTAAAAAGGCCCTTTTCCTCAGCAATGATGCCGATAAAGAGCGCATCCCAAAGCACGTCGCCAAATTCTTCCCGCATGTTTTTAACATCGTTCCCTTCAACGGCTTCCTTGAGCTCTTGGACCTCGCCCTCAAGCTCCAGCATCTGCTCCGAAATTTCCCTCTTTTTCGCCCAAGGGCATTTTTTTCTCTTCAAAAGAAGCGATTCAACAAACAGCTTGACTGCTTTCTCCATAGGAAACGATTTCTGCAGCAAAAACAATAAAAGAAGATTGAAAGACCTGCAAGCCTTATTCTTTTTGACATGGAGCCGAGTGACATCATCCTTGGGCTTTTGATTATTCTCTTGGTCGGCTGGACTGTTATGCTGGCGGTGCAGCAGCAGGGGCTTTTCTTGGGATTGCAGGCGCTTGAGGCAAAGCAAGTAGCGCAAGGCATTCAGATGTCGCCGGAAAAATGCAGTGCCGTTTCAGGAAAAAGCCTGGCGAAGGCAACGGAAATAACTGAAAAAGAGTATTTTACAACAGTTGGCTTTGATGCTGACAGGAACCAGGTCTACTTCTGCTTCTACGAGTAAAAAAAGCATTAATAAAACTTGCCTAAAAAGAAATGATTACATGGCCAAGCCAAACCACACCCTTTTCTTCGTGCAGGGAAATCCAAGCTTTGCTCACTGCGATGCCGCTGTTTTGGGGGTTGCGTTTGACGAAAACACGTGCTATGGGAGAGGGGCAGCTGCAGCGCCTGCCGCGATAATGAGGGCTTCCCACCAGATGGACATTGAAGACCCGTTAACTGGGAAAACGCTGCAAACGGCAATCCACAACTTTGGGATAAAAAAGCCCAAAGGAGTAAGGGAAATGGTTAAGGCAGTTGAAAAGCCTGCACAAAAGAGCATTGAAGCCAAAAAGCTGTTCATTCTTTTGGGGGGAGATCACAGCGTTGTGAACGGCCTGTTAAAAGCTGTTCCAAAAGACGCAACTTTTGTCAACTTTGATGCCCACCTTGACTTGAGGGAAAAGTGGCAGGGAAAGAAGCAAAGCCATGCAGCCGTTTCAAAGAGAATCTTTGACAAGGGCTTCGGGCAGGTGTGGATTGGCGTAAGGGACAGGATTAACGAAGAGGAAATGCAGTTTGTAGCAGAGAAAAGCCTTGCCAGGAAGATTTTTTATTGCCCTTCGATGCCAAAAGCGTTTTACAGGGGCAAGCTATTCTCCAAATGGATGCAAAGGAAAAATGTGCTGTTCAAGGGCATAGGCAAAAAACAGTTGCGGGCTGTCCTCTCAGCAATTGAAACAGAAAAGGTTTTTTTGAACATTGACATAGACTGCCTTGACCTAAGGCAGGGCGTTGAAACAGGCGTGCCAACACCATTTGGCTTGACTTTGGAAGACTTGAATTTGCTGTTGTTTGAGGTTTGCAAAAGAAAGAAAGTGCTTGGCTTGAGCATTGCAGAGCTTGTGCCAGATTCATTTAACAGGGGCCAGACAATTGCTGCAATGCTCTGCCACAATGTCCTCTGCTGGGTCTGATTAGCGGATTTGCGTTAGTTCGGCAGGTGCCTTTGTCAAGGGCCTGCAGCCCTTTGCTGTTACAACAACATCGTCTTCAATTCTTATTCCGCCGAATTTGCCGTAAACGCCTGGCTCAACAGTCAAAACCATGTTTTTTTGCAGCTTTTCCCTGTTGCCGTGCAAGAAGCCTTCTGGAAAGTCGTGGGCATCTACGCCCAAACCATGGCCAAGCCCGTGGATTAGTTTTTTTCCTGTTTTCTTTTTGAGGAAAGCGTTGGCTTCGTCGAAGATTTTTCCCTGGGAAACGCCTGGCCTTATCATTGCCTGCCCGAGTTGCTTGGCTGCAAAGACGGTAGCGTAAAGTTGCCTCTGCCTTTTGCTTGGCTTGCCAACGCAGAAAACCCTGCTGATGTCGCTGCAGTAGTTCTTGCTATATGCGCCAAAGTCAAAGAGCAACAGGCCCTTTGAAATCCTTTTGTCTGTCAGAACGCTGTGCGGATAAGCGCTGTTCCTGCCACTGGCAACAATCACTGGAAATGGCAGAACATTGTCTCCTTTCTCCCTGAGCATGATTTCTATTTCAAGGCCGAGTTGTTTTTCTGTCATTCCCTTTTTGAAAAGGCCTGGGATTGCGGCAGCAACCTTCTCGGCAATCTTGCAGGACTTTGCCAGGCAATTTAATTCGCCCTCTGACTTAATTGCCCTCAGCGAAGCAATCTGCTTTGAGACGTCGACAAGCTTTTTCTTCCCGGTAATCTTACGCAGCTCCCTTAAAGCGAGAGAAGTGTACAACGGCCTGTTGATGCCAAGCCTTTTCACGCCCCTCAGCTCTTTTTTGACAACAGTTTTGAACTGCTTTCCCTTGTCAATCCTTTTTACCTGCAGGCCATTGACGGAAATCTTTGGCTCGAGAACAGATTTGAGTAGGAGGGGCCTCTTCCCGGGCTTCAAAACGAGGACATTGCTTGAAAGGAAGTGTTTTTGCAGACCTGTGAAATATCGAACAGCTGAATCAGGCATTCTGTCGCTTGTCTTCAACAGCACGGCATCCGCATTAAGTTCCTGAAAAAGCCTTTTTCTCTTCTCCGAAACAGTCATACAACAAACCTGCCTTTTCTGATTATCCAGTGTTGTTTGCCCTTGTTGTCAACGCCCCACAGGCCAATTTTCTGCCTTGGCACATTAATGACAATGTCGCAGTGGTACATTGTTTCACGGCCTGGTTCGTATCCACTGCCCAAAGCAATGTGCATCATTCCCGCAAGCTTCTCGGTTTCTATCAAGTAACGCGACAGCCTTGCCTTTGGGTTTGTGTTAACAGCAAACTCGCCTACCCTGTCAAAGTTTTTCCTCAAGCTTTTAATAAGCCTTTTTGGCATGCTCTTGTTTTTCTCAAAGATGCCAATCATCTTCCAGCTGTCCCTCTTCCTCTTGTTGAAAGCATTCCTTATTTTCTTGCTTGCCCGGACAAGCTTGTAGTGCCCTGCTTTTACGCTAACAAGCATCGGCTGCCCTTGCGGAATGACGTAGCTCTTGTCAATGCTTATGACAACATCCCCCAAAAAGGTTCCGTCCATTTTGTAGGGGGTAAAAAAGACTTCCCCACCGGGAAAGTTGCCATAGCGCCCTGCTGCCTTGAGCTTGAAGACACTTGCTGCCTCGTTAGGTGTACTTGGGTTTACCTCAATGTCCGAGGCAAGGATTGGCCCTTTCCCAGAATGCAGATGCCTTGTGTCAATACATAAATTGGTTTGCCCTTGGGGCATTTTTTTGCCCAGGGCAAACAGCGTGATGCATTTTTTTATCTCGTTCCTTATCCTGTCGTCCCTTTTTCTCAGGGCAAAGTAGTCAATGTTGCATGTCCTAACATAGTTGGGTAATGGGAGCGTATCAGTGATTGCGTACCTTTTCAAAGCAGGCCTGTTGTCTTGCTTCGTTTGTTCCATCCACCATGGCTTGAGAAGCATTGTGCCAGGGCTTTGCCACCTGCTTTTCTTATTGGGGGTAGGATAACCAATTTTCATTCCAAAGAAGTGCTTTCCTCCATAGCCTTGGCCGTGAATTCCAAAGGAGGCGTCTGAATGCTTTAATTTGTCAGAGCCAATTATTGGGCTGAGTAGTTTGAAGGCCTTGAACCATGGCTCATTGATGCGTTTCTCGTACTCGCAGCCAATAATAGTTGCTGCCAAATCGCTAATTCTTTCCATGGGCTGCAACTGGCTTTTCCTGCCTGTTTCTGCACCCATTGAAACATCCCTGCATAGCTGCCTTGCTTTCAAGGCAAACGTGTAGGCTATGCTGCTACTGCCGAGGTAATCATCCAAAGGCATCTCCAAATCTTTGGCTGTTGGAATCAGTTCAAAGCTCACTCCCATTCGTTCACTTTTCTTTATTCCATAACCCTGCTTCAATATTTTGGAAGCCGTTTGAAGCAATTCCCTCCAAAGCCTTTTCTTGAACCAGCCGGACTTGAATTCAAGCCTCATGCCAGCTGCGTTAAAGCCTTTTGAATCAGCTTTGATGTAGAGGTCTGGCTGCTTGAACAGCTTGCTAAAATAATTGCTTTTGCTTTTCTTTTCCACGCTTTTGATGAATTCCTCTAATGCCCTGGTTTCCCTGCTGTGCTTGCCCTTCTTTAGCTTGGCATAAAGTTGCCAGGTCTTGTGCAAAACCCTCAACATTCTTCCTTCCTTTCCTGTCACAAAGACGCAAATGTCCGCATGCAGGCTGTGCACTGCCCTGCTTAGGGGTGCGAGGCTAAAAAAGGCCTTTTCGTTTCCCAAGGGAAGCTGAACCAGGCAGACCTTGCCCTTGCCCAGCTGCTTTTTAAGGGCATTCTTGTAGTATGAAACCCCTTTGTTGAACTGCTTTTTGTTGTAGGTCATTGCTTCCCCCCCAAATGAATAATTTTGGGTTGCAAATGAATTTAAATTGCTAAGCAGAAACCTGTTTTCTTTTCAGCATTGGCAGGCCTGTCCGCTGGTTTTCCACAACCTCAAAGCCAGGAGGCAAATCAACGCAGTCATCTTGTTTCTTGCTGAAGAAAAAAAGCTTGCCCTTATGGTGCAGGTAGTATTTTTGACCTCTGCTGTTTGTATGTTCGTAAGACGTTTGAAAAACCTCCCTGGCTCTTGCTTCACAATATTAACTGGTTTAACCTTATTAAATTTTTGCCTTACGAAATTATTATGGACAAGAAGGAACTGTTAAGTAGGTTTAAGCAATTCTGCAAAGGCCTAAAGCCCATAGACAGAATTGCGATACTGCACCACAGTGATGCAGACGGATTTTGCTCCGCTCTTATAACGGCAAAGGCAATTGAAAGGCTTACAGGCAAAAAGCCCGTTGTTGTCCAGCATTATGAATACGGAAACAGAAGGCTTGCGGAAAAGGCTGCTTCTTTGATGAAGGGGAAAAAGGCCAATGTTTTAATCCTGGTTGACCTTGGAATTGACACTGAAAAGAAAGGCCTTTTGTCAAAATGCAAGTTTGAAAAATGCCTTGTGATAGACCACCACAGAATGGCAAAGGATTTGAACAGCAAAAGGGTTTTGTTCCTCAAGGCAGAGTTTTTTGCAAAAAGAGACCCAAGCGCTTACGTTGCAAGCAAGTTTGCCTTTGACCTGTTCAACACTGTTACTGACGTAAATGAACTTGACTGGCTTGCATGCCTTGGCATCATGGGGGACATGAATCTTGGAAACTGGAAAGGCTTTGTCAGGCAAACAGTCAAGAGAAGGAAGATTCCATTAAGCAGCCTCTGCAAGCTGCTGGACCTCATTGCCTCTGTCGAAGTGCTTGCAGACAGCAAAATGCATCAGCTGTTTTGGGTTTTCTACAAAGCGGGAAAGCCTGCTATCATTCTGAAAAGCCCTTTCAAAAAATACTTGAAGGCGTTCAAAAAGGAAAAGGATTCCTTGGTAGAGAGCTGCAGGAAAAGCGAGGAATGCTTTCCGGAACTTGAATTGTGCTTTTTTAGCATGAGAAAAGGACATGAGAACATCAAAAGCTATGTCATAAACGAGATAAGTGAAAGCTTTCCAAACAAGACAATTGTGCTGCTGCACTGCATTGGAGGCAAACGGGTTAAGTTCAGCGCAAGAAGGCAGGATTTTAAGGTGAAGGTAAACGAGCTTCTTGTAGAAGCAGTTAAAGGCATTCCAAACAGCAGCGCAGGCGGCCACGTGCCTGCAGCCGCAGGCTCACTCCCAAAGCGGTTTGTAAGCAGGTTCAAGCGCAAGGTTGTGGAAATTTTGAAGAAAAAGTACGGGAAGTAGAATTATTTTTTCCTTTTAGGTAGTTTCCCTGTTGCTCTTTCAACTATTGTTTCTCTAGGTACTAAAGTGTGAAGTAATTGTATTCCTTTTCTTGTCATGCCACCTCGTTCTTTTAGATAAGCCTCTTTCACAAGCTTTTTTTCGTGGGCACGCAAGTGAATTATATCACTTTCTTTTGGCGGGTAAGCAAAGATTAAAAGCATTCCATCAACCCCGTGTCTTTTGTAAAAGCCTTTTGCTATAAAGTTTCTTACAGAAGGTAAGGCCCAAGTCAATTGAATCCGGAGGGGAAAATCCACAAGAGCAGTTGGCTCGCCAAATTTTTTGTCCCTTATCTTTTCCTCCATCCTTAGTTTTAGTGGCCCAAAAAATTTTTTCCTCGATCTCATATACCTTTCTTTTAGGTCTCCCTTACCCTTTGCTTGCCTTAACAAATTTTCCAGTGCATGCCAGGTTTCATGGCTCAACAGAAGAGTTGGTCTTGAAGAAGAGGTTTTTACGTTATGAGTAATCCTCCCATACTCTCCCCCTCCAAACAAATACCTTTTTTTTTAA
>JAUWWX010000012.1 GCA_030616665.1 archaeon
ATCATCCCAGTTATTGCCTACATTGCCGAGGTCCCAGTTATTGTTGATAGAATTTGGACCTTCCATTGCGTTAGTATCTGTAAAATTATTATCCCAGATATTGTTGTGCTCTGACTCTCTCAGTAGTATAAAAAAACCACCGCGAAAGCTGTTCCCGGAAAGATTATTGTAGCTGCTGTTGTGGTCAAGAAGCATTATAAAAAATGGGGAATAGTTGATATCATTGCCCAGAATATTATTATCGCTGGAATAATCCATAGCTATTCCGCTAAATACATCCCATATTCTATTATTAGAAACAAGATTATCATTGGATGTTCTGAGCATCACAGCATAACCCCAAATGTCACGGATGTTGTTGTCAGAAATAATATTGTTAGTACTTGATTCTAATTCTATTCCAATACCCAACTCCTGCAGATTGCAGTTCTTTATAGTAACGCCCTGTCTGTTATTAAGATAAATCCCAATACTATCATACGCAGCACCGTCAATCAAATTATCAGCACAATCAAGAGTAATATCATCAGCGCCAATTATTAATGCCTCATCTGTGCAATCTAAAAGGTCATTTTCAAGTATTGTATCTGTTGTTATTGTATCACCGCAACTGAGCACTTTGCAAGTTTCATCAATCAAGCCATCACAATCATTATCTACGTTATCGCAAACTTCTGTTGCTCCAGGATATGTGGTTGCTTCATAATCATCGCAGTCTCCGCAGCTTGCAGAGTAGCCGTCGACATCGTTATCTGTTTCGCATGTTGCTGTACAGCTGTTAGCGGTGCAAGTATAGATATCGGAGCATTCATTGAGTACTAAAACAGGGAAATCTCCGAAGATGTTTGTTCCGCAACCGCCTATTCCGCAGCCGTCTGCTGGGCATGTTATTGCAGCACAATCTGCGTCTTGTGTTTCATCATAAACAGGAGTTCCATATGCGTCACATTTAGCACATGTTCCTGTATCATTATTCTTGGTAGAACAATCTCCCCATTGTCCTGTAGAGCATGTCATTGTTCCTGCACAAGCCCAGCTGCCGCAAGCCCGGGTTAAATCTTCGTCTATGTTACCATCACAATCATTATCTACACTATCGCAAACTTCAGTTGCGCCAGGGTATATAGTTGCTTCAGTATCATCGCAATCTATTAAACCGCAAGCTCCTCCTTCAACAGCGTAACCATCTCCATCTGTATCAGTACAAACCACAACAACTTCACAATAACCCTTGCTTGCTAAACCATTTTCATAATGCTCTTGGATTTCAGCTGCTGATAAGGCTCTGTTGTAGATGGCAACCTCGTCGATAATTCCATCGAAATGCCACCGGTCATACTGACTGTCTCTTCCAATTGTTACGTTGCCGTCTGAGGAGATGCCGTATAGCCCTAAAACACTTTGGGAACCAGAATATTTTTGTACCCCATCTATATATATTGTCCATTCGCCAGTAGACTTGTCCCAGGCAGTCGCAACATGATACCATGTACCAATAGTAAAAGTAGGAGTCGAAATCCAGATAACTACTGCATCAGAGTTACTATGATATGCTTCAAGTTTTGCCCCGTATAGTCTCAAAGCAAATAAGGCTTGACCTTTATCAGCTATCACGTGATAACCAGAAAGTATACTATTCGGTTTTATCCACGCTTCCATTGTATACCCATTTTGGAAATTATTTAGGCTTAAAGATTCACTATTTGAAACTATAATACCATCATCCACTCCATCAAAGCTTAATGCTCCAGCAACTTTTCCAGTAGTCCAGGCAGGGCCATTCATCAAAGCTCCTGGATTTGCATTATAAGAATCAACTGCTGTTGTGCCTGAACCGTCATTCAATCCCCAGTAGCTAACTAAACCAGCAGGTGCACCTGGATTGTTGCAGGCATCAATATCATCTGCAATTCCATCGCCGTCAGAATCTGTACCAATAGCGCTGCCAAAACTAGACAAAAAACAGAAAAACACCAAAATTAAAAAAAGCAATCTTTTCATTTTCATTTTTGACCCCCCAAGTTTATGTTACTTTTTTTGTAGTAAATTGTAGTAAATTCACTATAAATTCTTTAAATATCTTGCCTTTTAGTCAAAGGGTTATGTTGAAGTTTTTGCAGGGGAAAAATTATGTTGAAGCAGGGAAGCAATCCTGGCAGAAAGCAGTTTTTCATTTTGTTTCCTCCAGGAACCGTCTTGCTCTCACTATTTTTATGCCCCTGAATTCTTTTAGTTTCAGCAAATGCCAGTCGCCTGTAATAATGTAGCCTGCTTTTGCTTCTATTGCTGTTTCAATGAATTTGTTGTCTGATTTGTGTTCAACCACGTTTACTTTGGTTTTTGAAGCAACTTGGATTGAGTTGTTTAAGTAGTGCTTTAGGATAAAGCTTCTTGCCTTTCTTGTTGTCCTTTTGGTGATTTCTCTTCGGTTAAAAACCTCTTTCAGCTCGCTGATAATTTGTTTGCTTGTGTAGTTCCCTATCTCGCCAAGGACAAGCTTTTCAAATATTTTTGCCGGCGTGCCTTCCATTGCAATTAGGGCAGAGACAACAATGTTTGTGTCAAGCACGACAATTGGCTTATCTTGCTTTGTGAACGATTTCATTGACAGCGGCCTCGGAAAGCTTGTTTTTTGCCTTTGCTCTCAGGGCCCTGAATTCTTCAACAACCTTTTGCTTGTCCAGCTTCTTTAAAACAATTGTTTTGTTGTCAATAGGAAACACTGTAAAGATAGTGTTCTCTTTGCTTCCGGTAAATTCCCTTGTTTCTTTTGGGATAATTACCTGCCCTCTGGTGGACATTTTGGTTGTTTCAACATTTGGTTTCATTCAATCTCCTACACAAATAACACGCAAACTTATATATAAGATTTTCTTATGAGTAAGATGCATGCCTGTTGGCTGTTTTTGGCCCTGTAATTTTTTTTGCTTTCTTAGCAATGTTTTTTTTGCAGCCTTTTTAAACATTGTTCCAGTTTTCGGCGATTGCCTGCCTCAAAAGGCCGGAAATTAACCCCCTTTGGGTTGCGCCATTACCTTTAAAATCCTTTTTAGTTAACTAATTAATTGTAGAAAGGGGTATTTTTTTGCCTTCAGTTTGCCTTCAGGTGAAAGAAGAATTGTCTCAAAACACTGTGGTGAAAGCGCTTCCTTTAAACGAAGCCCTTTTGGGAAAGTTGTCGCCTTTGCAGCAAAGAATCCTGATTGAGCTGGCTGCAGGGCCTTCAACCCTGGACAACCTGAGCAGCAAAACTGGTTCGAGCGTTCACACAATTGGAAAGCAGCTTTCATTGCTTCAAATGAGGGCCAAGTACAATCCCCTGCATGGGAAGGGCATCACAAGGCCGCTTGTGGAGAAGAACAAGGACAGTGGCATTAAGACAACCTACTTCTTGAACCCAAGCCCCTGAAATATAAGCGGCATTAATGTATTAATAGATATATAAGAAATGAAACAAAAGAAGCACATTTTTATACCAGTTTTGCTTTCTATATCTATTATGCCTTTGGAGTTTATTGCCGAGCTTGTCTTTGCCTTAATTGACCTAGCCAGAATGACCATTATCGTCTCAATTCCGGCCTTTTTAATTGTACTGCTGGCGCAAAAACTGAACCAATACATAAGGGAGAAATCAAGCCTGAGCTGGATTTTGGCAGCCTTTTCAACCACCTTTCTTGTCCTGCTTCCAATTGTCTTTATCCTGTACCTTGTGCCCTTCTGGGCAGGCTATGCAGCAAGCCCGCTTGTCAGTGAACAAGCCCCAGCTACAATGCAGCTAACCCTAATCGACTACGCAATGGCGGTCATTGCCACAATCTCCAAAAACCTGCTTTCCGCACTTCTTTTCGCAGTCATGCTGATGCCGTTTCTCTTCTTTGCGGCCTTTGCAGAGGAAAAGATTAGGGAAAGGTTCAAGCTGCCTGCAATTGCAAACACTTTCATTGCAACATTTCTCACAACAGCGCTTGCCTGGATAATCATTTTGTTTGTCTTTCCCTGGGTTGTTCCAGCCATATTCTGGAAGCTTTACTGGGGGCCAATCTGATGGGAAAAAGAATACTGCACAGGTTCCTCTGCCTTCTGCTGGTTTCACTAATCCTGAACATGGGCATTTACCCGGCGTTTGCACAGGACCTGCCAGGCGGGAATGAAACAGAGCTTGAGCATGATGCAGGCGCTGGTGAAAGAGATTTGGAATTGCCGGAGATAAAGGAAACGCACAAAAGCGTGGAATTCACCTGCTTTACGCCTGAATCACACCCAGAGGAAAACGTCCTTTTGCCAAACGAGGTTGCAAAGCTCAAAAGGAAAACGGAAATAGAGAACAAGGGCTTTTCTGTCGACAACATAAGCAGCGGCAGGGGCCAGAACGAGGACAGGGACCTGCTTGAAAACAACATCGTCATCCAGAAAAGGGATGATGGCTCAGCCGTTGCAAACGAGCTGCCTGCAGGAAAAATGGACGTTGGGGAAATCTCGCCGTGGTTCAACAAATGGTATTCGGGGCCGTTTGCATTCGGCGTAAGCCTGGACGACACAATGAGAATAGGCCAGTGCAGGAACCTACCCGATTTGGAGGCAAGTGAGAGGGGCTGCCCACTGCAGGACAAGCAGCTGAGTTTCAGGAACAGCGGCGCTGGAATCAGGGCAGACGTGAAGCTTGCTTGGAAGGACCTAAAAGACTGGGTAACGCCTGACTCCATTTCAGACAACAAGGGGCAGTACACAACAGAGCAGCTGGAAAACCTGCAATTGAACATTGCTGCGGAAACAGACCTCAATTCACTTCAGGCAAAGTCATTCCAAAGGCCGGTTGAACAGATTCCGAACAGCGTCAAGGCAGAGGAATTCACGGCAAGCATGGCAACAACTGGAGATGACGCTGGCAGTTTGATAAGCGTTTACAGCATGTTTGACAAGTACTTCAACAGCTGGTTCTCAACCGAAATGGTTGTAACCGCGTTTGGCCCTACCTTGGTCGGGCAGGCAAGAAAGTACACCAGCTGGCTGTCAAGAAGGGGCTGGCCCTGGAGCATTCACGAAAGCAAGTTCATGCAGTTGTTCAGGAGAAAGTTCATGGACCCTGATTCAATCTACGGCCAGGCCAGGCTGAAGAGGATGATGACAAGGACAGACAGATATGGCTTTGGCGAGGCCTGGACAAGGGGAATTGAGCCAACCGAATGGGATTCAGGATACGCGTTTGTCAAGGGCGGCTCCTTTAGGCGATCAATGAACGAGTGGTCAAAGCCAGGCGGCTACTTGGATGAGATAACAGACCCTGTTACAAGGGGCGAATTCTTCAAGCAGATTAGGGATTTGAGGGGCTACGGGCATGCAAACAAGGCAATCTGGAACCAGTCAAGGGAAGCATGGGAACAGGCAGTCAAAAAGTTCGGCGATGCCAGCCCTGAGGCAAGGGCAGCACTGCTTGAGTATGGCAGGACAAACGCAAAGCTTATGAGGGCAGCAGACCAGCCCTACCTGAGGCTTGATGCATTAGAGCTCTGGGCCAAGGAAGAAACCACAAGGCTGTACGACATTGGGGTAAAGCAGAAGGGCATTGAGGGAACAATTATCTTGACAGGCGACAGCAAGCACATCGGCCGCATACCCAAGGGCTTTGAAGACGGCAAATGGGGAACCCAAGCCTTTGGCTATGAAACCGTTGGCGACTCAATGAAATTCTACAAGATTTCGCCAAACAGCGAGTTCCTTGAAAGCGTGCAGATTGATGACTTGAGGAAGAACCTGTCGAGGTATGTTGACAAGGCAGCCCTGACAGAGAAGGGCGACATGATAAAGATTGACTCTGCTTCAGTGGGCTACATTGCAGCAGAGTCAGCCGGGACAGGCAAGGTAAGGGTATACAGGGCAAACTGGCAGCCGATTGATCCTGAAACACCGGAGATGTTTGCAAGAAGGCTCACCGACGCAAGGAGCGACAGAATCTCAAAGACCCTGCCGCAGAACATGGACCGCTTATACAACACGCTTGTTGAAAGGAACTTTTCAGGGCAGAGCAGGCGCTACTTCAACATCCTGGACAAGGCATTTGCCCAGGAACAAGAAATCCTGAAGAGCTACTTCAGCGTAAAGGGCGGCGCCAAGTGGACTTTGATGCCTTTCCTCTACTGGGAGGGCAAGAGGGGATTTGGCTTTGAAGGTTTGTCAGCATTCCAGCTCCCGGACGAGTGGAAGGAAGTAGAGGTTTATACAGAAGAGGAGCAGATTTTCGACGATGCCTTCATTGACATTTTTGCCCAACATGGCAGCGACGAAGGCGAAATCTTCGTGCAGGTCTTGAACATTCTGCCCTGGAAGATGGCCCTCAACTACGTGAGCGAGAAATTCAGCCCGGTGAACAAGACCTATGAGAAGTGGACAAAGCCAACGAGCGGATGGCGCAGAAAGGTTGAAAACGTGGCATACTTCACCTCAACAAGGGAGGACTGCGCCACCTGCGGAGTAGCCCTGGTCCCCAAGGTATTGTCCCAGCAACAGCTTGTCGAGCTAAAGGAAAAGGGCAGGGGCCAGGCCGTAATCTCGTTTACTGCAGGGCAGGACATGCAAAGCTACTTCCTTGAAGACATTTTGGACGAGGATGCAAGGGAAGAGGGCACAACTCTCATAGCGTTCGGGTATCACACGAACATTGGCGGCGAGCCACTTGGAGAGGCGGCAGAGATTGACCTTGTTGAGGCAAGAAAGGACAAGAAGACCTGCAGCGACGCAGTCAAGAATATCGGGCTTGGCTTTTTGGGTGATGACCCCCAGAGGGCGGGCGCAATCCTTGCCTTCGGGGAAAGTTTGGGATACGTGATTTTCCTGTGGAGCGGAATAATTGGCTCGGTGATTCAGCAAACCCTGATTGTGCCAAAGCTGCAGGACTGCGTTGATGACGTGGACGGCTATTTCCTGCACATGTACGCTGCCTACGACGAGGGGAAGGAAGAAGTGGAAACGCCGAATGCGAAGGGAAGCAAGGCAGCAGGCGATGTCGTGCAGCAGTTTAATGCATTTGTTCTGGGCAGGCAGACGAAGCAGGTTGAAGAGGATGAGGAAAAGCCGCCTGTTGACGAGGAAGGCCAGCCCTATACCCCGAGGGAAAGAGCCGAGGATGAAGACAGGCCTGTTTTCGACAGGTTTGGGGAAGAGGATGAGAAAGGCGCGTGGCAGTCAATTAAGGAAAGGTTTGTTGAAGAGGTTGAAGCCGTGAGCCAGAAGGCAAAGAGCAAGGAAATCCTCCAATTGGAGGTTCAAACAATGGGCGAAACCAACGGCATAGTCTTCTTTGAGAAAATGTTCTTCTTCTGGTTCAAGGGCAATTCGCAGCAGGCCGTTTACGATGCCTACAGCAGGTCTGTTTTTGAAGACAACGAAAAAGATGTGAGCGTAATCGTCGACAAGGAAAAGGGCGAAATATCCGTAAAGCAGCAGGGCAAGCCAGCTGAAAGGGTCATTTCAAGCAAGGAGCACGTCAGGTTATCGGGACCTGACGGCAGGGTTCCGGCAGAGGTAATTCCGCAGAGGATTGGCAGTATTGCCATTTCGGAGGGAACAAGTGTTGCACTGTTTGAAATGAACTGGAGGGGCCAATTCAAGGTGCTTGAGCCAAGAGTGCTTGAATGCATCAGGCAAAACGTTGAACAGCAGACAGGCATTCCGCTTACAACAGACAACATAAGTGAGGCCTTTGGAAGGGCCGAAACAATTGTGACAGACAGCTACCCAAGCATTACCACAAGTCTGAAGGAAAAAAGCATTACGGCAAATGGAAGCCCCAGAGAAATAGTGCACGGCGATAATGCTCACGTTCTTGTAATGAGCGACATGGACACAAGACTTTTGAACAACAGGAATGTTCCGGTTGGAAACTTTAGGAGCGTGCAGTTCAAGAACGGGGTTATTCTCTTCAAGCCGGCTACTGCTGGAAGGCCAGCAGAGCTGCTTATATGGCTTAGGTACCATGAGAGGAGCCTTTTAACCCCGAATGATGTCAAAGGTCTTAAAGCAACGCTTGCAGACCCAATTCTAAACGCTGAGACAGGCTGCCCAGAGCCGGCAATTGATTTGGAGACCATTCCGAACCTTGCTGCAGGCGAAGACAGTGCGATAACCGAAAGGGTTAGCAATTTCAACAAGTCAATAAAGAAAATGGGCCCGTTCCAGATATTTGACACGGAAAGGCACAGGTTTGTTTTCTACAGCGAAAAAACAAGCCCTGGATGCGACCCAGCCGAGCCAGGGTGCTGCGAGAACAGGGTTTCGGTAATTGACAAAAAGACAGGCGAAGTTTACGACCAGCCGATTGTGGGCGAGATTGAGCAAACGCCAACAGGAATAAAGTTCAAGACAGCTGATGGAAAGGAACACGCCCTTGACTTTTCGGCTGACAACGGAGTTCCCAAAATAAGCTACAACGACATGGCCCCTGAAACCCTTACAATGGCCAGGGGTCCAAACGGCGGCTTTTGGTACGACCCGGACGATGGAATCTGGTATCCCTACAATGCGCAGCTGCTGCCCTTGATTGAGGCATTCAAAAAGGGCTTTGACACCCGACACAGGGAAGACTGCAGTTCAAGCACGATGCCTGGCAGCAACACAATGAACGTGCAATTGGGCGGCGCAGCCGAAACGCCGTTCAACCTGCCAAGCATGCCATTGCATCCAGTTGCAATGCTGCTGTTTGTGCTTTGCCTGATGGCAGTAATCTGCGTTGCCAGGCTGAAAATAGAGAGGAAATTTCAGTCCTAGAAATTGTTCAAAGTGAATTTTTTTGCAAAAACAAGACTGGCAGCTTCTTCTTTTCCTTGCCTTGCAGGCAGGTTTGAGGGGCAAGGCAAAGACATCGACTGCAAAAATTGCACTGAGCTTTGCTACAAGCCAGCAGACAGCCTCAAGGAAGCTGAGGCAGCTGGCAAAGAGGAGCCTAATAACGCTGAGTGCAACACCAAACGGCTGCTCTGTTTCCCTGACAGAGCAGGGAATTGCCCTGCTTAAAGAGAATTTCCTTTCTCTGCAGCAGCTCTTTGAGGGAAAGCGGAAAACAAGGCTTTCTGGCAGGGTCAAAATAGGCTTGGGCGAGGGCAGGTACTACGTAAGCAGGCCCTTCTACCTCAAGCAGTTCAAAAGCCTTCTTGGAAGCAAGCCCTTTCTCGGAACCCTGAACCTCATTGTTGAGCCAGCTGAACTAAGCTCTTTTCTCTCCGGCCTGCAAAGCATTGAAATCAAGGGCTTTAAGACAGAGGAAAGGAGCTTTGGCAAAATCCAGGCATTCAAAGTATTGGTTGAGGGAAAGCAGAAAGGCGCAATAATCTTCCCTGAAAGGACTGCTCACCCAAAAAACGAGATAGAGGTAATCTCCCAAGTGAACATGAGGAAGAAATTCAATTTGAGGGAGGGAAGCAGGGTTTTCCTTTCGGTTGAGTAGATTCACTTCTTCCATTCTGCTGCATAGGCATCCAAGAGCTTGATGCGTGCTGCCGTGAAATTGTGCTCAGCCTGCCTAACAGCATTCTCATAGTTTTGCATGTAATGGTTTCTGTTCTCCCACGTAACCTTGTCTGATTCAACCGCTTCCGCCAGGCTTTCCAAAGCTGCCTTGGCCTCGGCTTCAAAGTTCCTGTAGAGCCGCTCAATGCCCGGTGCATACTTTTTCCGCAGCGCCAAAGCCCTCTTGTCTTGCCTTGTAGCCCTTCTGAAGCCCCTTCTTCCAATGTCGACCCTTCCTCCAATGGCGCCCTTGCTTGTCACCATTGCATCCAAAAGCATTAGTGGGTGAATGATAAGCCAGCTTTTCGCATCTGCTTTTTTCAAGTCAGCGAGATTTCTTATAATGACGCCCTCGCCCTTTCTTCCCCTCCACCTTGAAATGAACTCTGGCTTCTTTATTCCAGCCAGGTTTATTGGCTCCTTTTCCGCCCTTCGCTGGACTGTTTGCATCAGCTGCTGCCCAAGAATATTGAAGTCAAACTGCGGTCTTTCAGGCCTTGGGGCTGTGCCTGGCGCTGCTTGCGCATGAACATGGATATGGTGTTCCCTTCCCTCCATTCTCAGGTTTCTTTCTTCGCCTCCACCATGAACCCTGATAGTGTCAGGCTCCCTAAGTATGTTGTACCTGCTACCTTTCACAGCAATGTTTCCGCTTTGCCCGGCTATTGTTGCAATTGGCTGGCGCCTTTTCCTTTTAGGCATTTCTTTGCGTCTCCTATTTTTTCCAAAAAACTTTAAACATACTTGACCTTTGGCTTCTTCGAAGGCCTCTTTATTTCAAATACATCTGGTTTTCGAGAAATCCTGTACTTGCTTCCTCCGACAATACCGGTTCCCATCTGTCCCGCCAATGTAAACATTGGCTTTGGCTTCTGCTTTCTCTTTTTCTTCTTGGCTGCTGGCCTTTTTAGTCTTGGCATTTTTTTCCCTCCAGAGGTTTTCTTCCCTTTCGCGCTTGCACTGGATATCCTTACAATGCTTTTGGGTCCAATTCTAATTGTCCCCAGGCTAGCGGCCTTAAGGCTTCCGCCCCTTGGCAGCCTGAATACTTTCTTCTTTGCCCTTGGCATCATAAGAGTGCCTCATACAAGCAGGATAAATTGTGTTTTCCCAGCTTTTTAATTCTTTTGCCTGGCAGCTACTCTAGAATCAGGTGTACATTAGAGGGTGCTCTGCTGGCTCAAGCTTTTTTGCCTGGCCGCTTGCCTGCTTCATCTGCTTCAAATGCTCCAGCAATGCCTTTTTGGTTGCCTTTGCCTCCTTCTTCAGGGGAGCGGTGTCAATGTTAAAGGCAAAGATTTCGTTCAGCTTTTCAATAAGGGATGCGCTTGCCTTGTAGTCTGCGGCAATCTGAACGTTTACCAAGAGGCTGAAGGCTTCCAAAGACCTGTCCTTGAATTCAAGCATCATCAAAGCAGTTATGCCGCTTGTAATGCCTTCCTTTATCACCTCGACATTGTACCTGTTCAGCATTTTCTTACTTGCCTCGTCGGAGGCAATGCCGTAAACCCTTTGCTTGCCTTCCCTTGCTGGCAGTGCCCTTATCCCGCTCAAAGAAATTATCCTCTTAATCTTCTTTTTCTGAATCCAGTCCGCTATTGCGTTGCTTAGCCTTCCGCTAAACATCTGCGGAACAATCTGCTCTGAAACAAGCAGGACAATCTTGTGCTTCTTGCTTACGTAAATCCTGCTTGGGTGCACAGGCAAGCCGTTGTGAACTCTTATTATCGGCATGAAAAACTCGGACTCGATGTAGCCAACCTCGCTGCAGCCGAGCTTTTCGCTCAGGTATTTCACGGCAATCGTTCCAACCAAGCCCATGCATGGAAACCCGTCAATAAGCTTGTAACCCTCAACTTTAATGGGCTTCCTTACAACGAATTTCAACAGCTTACTTTCAGGCACTATCCAATCCACCTTCCAATTAATAAAAGAATTAAAGTGATTAATAAGGGTTTCTGTTCCAGGGTGGTTGTCGCCCACAGCTTGGCATTTGCCGTTTAAAACAATTTTGTGCCTTGCCTCTTCTGCAATGCGCTTTTTTGAAA